>CAYWDY010000365.1:0-2507 GCA_964455985.1 uncultured Flavobacteriales bacterium | reverse complement strand
GTCTGTTAAATTGCTCTTCCTTAATTAAGGATTTAACCAACCGTAAACCAATAAAGAAGTTTATTCATCATGTTACAGCCGAAGAAGACTAAGTTTCGCAAACAGCATAAGATGGTTCCGAAGGGGGCAGCCACCCGTGGGTATTCCCTTTCGTTCGGATCCTTCGGTATCAAGTCGTTGGAAACAGCTTGGATTCCTTCCAAGCAGATTGAAGCAGCCCGTGTCGCCCTGACGCGTTATATGAAACGTGAAGGTCAGGTATGGTGCCGCGTATTCCCAGACAAGCCGATCACCCGTAAGCCTGCCGAGGTACGTATGGGTAAAGGAAAAGGTAACCCGGAATTCTGGGTAGCTGTCATCAAACCTGGAACGGTCATTTTCGAAGCCGAAGGAGTTTCCGAAGCTACGGCACGTGAGGCCTTGCGCTTGGCAGCCCAGAAGCTTTCTGTCACCACCAAATTCATCGTCCGCCGCGATTACTCCGCCAGCTGAGCCCTATCGTTGCTTACTCTAAAGAACCGAATGTCATGAAAAAAGAGGATATCAAAGAACTCACCACCGAAGAGCTTCGCCTTCGTTTGCTGGAAGAGCGCGAACAGTATACCAAGATGAAGATGAACCATACGATTTCTCCGATGGACAATACGATGAAGATCCGTGAGAAGCGTCGTGGAATCGCCCGCATCAAGACCGAATTGACGGTGCGCGAGAAATCAGCAACTACGAACTCCTAATCACCGAACGAACAATGGAACAGAACAGCACAGAAAAACGCGGCCTTCGCAAAGAGCGTGTCGGCGTAGTGGTCAGCAACAAGATGGACAAGAGCATCGTGGTGGCTGTGGAGCGTAAAGTGAAGCACCCGATCTACGGTAAGTTCATCAAGAAGACGACCAAATTCATGGCGCACGACGAGAAGAACGAATCCAATCCGGGCGACCTGGTTCTCATCGCCGAGACCCGTCCGCTGAGTAAGAATAAGAACTGGCGTTTGAAACAGATCATCGAACGCGCTAAGTAATCCAAGAACCGGCCGGGCCGGAACTTAACCGATAAAAAAAACAGAATCATGATCCAGCAGGAATCCCGATGTGTAGTTGCCGATAACAGCGGTGCGAAGGAAGTACTTTGCATCCGTGTGCTGGGCGGCACCAAGAAGCGTTATGCTTCCGTGGGCGATAAGGTCGTCGTAACGGTAAAACATGCTCTTCCTTCCGGTAACGTGAAGAAAGGCACCGTCTCCAAAGCGGTTGTCGTACGTACCAAGAAAGAGGTTAAACGCTCCGACGGATCCTATATCCGTTTTGATGATAACGCTGTCGTATTGTTGACGGCTACCGATGAATTGCGCGGCACGCGTATTTTCGGACCGGTTGCCCGTGAACTTCGCGAGAAGCAATTCATGAAGATCGTCTCATTAGCACCCGAGGTGCTTTAATCCAAACCTGTAAAGAGAACAGTAGCGATGGAAAGAAAAAAGAACCAGCAGCCTAAGCTTAACGTGCGCAAAGGTGACACCGTAAAGGTGATCTCCGGCGATTCGAAAGGCTCGCAAGGACGTGTACTTGAAGTGCTCGTCAAGGAACGCCGTGTACTGGTGGAAGGCGTCAACATGGTCAGCAAACACACCAAGCCGAATGCGAAGAATACCCAAGGCGGTATCGTGAAGCAAGAGGCTCCGATCCAGATCTCCAAAGTGATGGTCGTCGACGGCAAAGGCAATGCCACCCGCGTCGGTCGCCGTATGGAGGATGGAAAATTAGTCCGTTATTCTAAAAAGTCAGGGGAGGTAATCAAGTAATGAGCTACACACCACGCCTCAAGGAGAAATACCGTAACGAAGTCGTTCCGGCACTCCAGAAGAAATTCAATTATAAGAGTTCGATGCAGGTTCCTCGCCTGACGAAGATCAGCATCAACCAAGGAGTAGGTGACGCTGTCAGCGACAAGAAGCTGGTGGAGTACGCCATCACGGAGATGACCACCATCACCGGGCAGAAGGCAGTGCCTACCAAGTCACGCAAAGACATCGCCAACTTCAAACTCCGTGTCGGGGTGAATGTGGGTGTCCGTGTCACCTTGCGCGACGTGAAGATGTACGAGTTCCTGGATCGTCTGATCTCTGTAGCTCTGCCGCGTATCCGTGATTTCCGCGGCATCAATCCCAAAGGATTCGACGGCAACGGCAACTACACGCTGGGAGTCACCGAGCAGATCATCTTCCCGGAGATCGACATCGACAAAGTGAACAAGATCACCGGCATGGACATCACGTTCGTGACCAGTGCCAACACCGACGAAGAAGCGCTCGAACTGCTGCGTGAATTCGGTTTCCCTTTCCGTACCAACTAATCTGAAATCAATCAACGACAATAGATCATGGCAAAAGAATCGATGAAAGCCCGGGAAGTGAAGCGTGCCCGCATGGCCGCTCGCTATGCCGAGAAGCGTGCCACCTTGAAGAAGACCGGTGACTACCTCGCACTCGACAAACTTCCGAAGAACGC
>CAYWDY010000364.1:0-2516 GCA_964455985.1 uncultured Flavobacteriales bacterium | reverse complement strand
GGTCTGCCTGATAGGTCGGTCCGCGCTGGGCGGAGGCGGAAAAGGAGGTGAGAGCAAGAAAAAGCGAAAGCAGGAGAAGAGTAGGACGATTCGTCATGACGATAGGGCCGGGTTTGTGGAGGGGCAAAGAAACTAAGAAATTCATGGATTGTCAAAGCCATTTGACGCTAAAAAAAACGGCCAGCCGGAGGGGCTGACCGTTTAAAAAGAAGAAGGGTTGATTTTAGCGCAGGCTGACCAGCTCGCGGTATTTGGCCATCGGCCAAATCTCATCGTCCACGAGCATTTCCAGGTGATCCACATGGTCGCGGATGACATCGAAATGGACTTTGACCTTGTCGCAGTAGAGGATGGCACGATCGCGGATGTTCTCCACCTTGTTGGCCCTACGGCGAGCTTCCACCATGCTGTCCACGTTTTTCTTGATGGCTGAGATATGGGTGGAAATCTCCCTGATCTGCTCCATCTGGGTGGCGAACACATCGGATTTCATCCCGATATCCTGCAAGGCTTCAATGTTGTTGGCCAGGGTTGTCTGGTATTTGATCGCTGCGGGAAGGATGTGGTTGATGGCCAAATCACCCATCACACGCGCCTCAATCTGGATCTTCTTGATATAAGTCTCCAGCATGATCTCATGGCGCGCTTCTGCTTCGCGATGGTTGAAGATGCCCATGCTTTCAAAGAGCTTCATCGATTTCTTGCTGACAAAGGCGTCGAGCGCCTGTGGCGTCGTCTGGATGTTGGACAGTCCACGGCGCTTGGCCTCTTTCACCCACTCGTCGCTGTATCCGTTTCCTTCGAAGCGGATGTTTTTCGATTCGATGATGTAGCGGCGGAGCACTTTGAGAATCGCTTCGTCCTTCTTCATGCCTTTGTCGATCAGCTGATCTACTTCTTTTTTGAAGAGCGCAAGCTGTTCGGCGACGATCGTATTGAGCACCGTCATGGAAATGGAGCAATTGGCCGAAGAGCCTACAGCGCGGAATTCAAATTTGTTGCCGGTAAAGGCGAACGGTGATGTGCGGTTCCTGTCGGTGTTGTCCAGAAGGATTTCCGGAATCTTGCCAATGTTGAGCTTGAGTTCCGTCTTTTCATCCGGGGTCATCTTCTTCTCGCCCACACTCTTTTCCAGGTCGTTCAATACTTTGGTCAACTGCTGGCCCAAGAAGATCGACATGATGGCGGGTGGTGCCTCGTTCGCACCGAGGCGGTGGTCGTTACTGGCTGAAGCGATACTGGCGCGTAGCAAATCAGCGTGTTCGAACACGGCGCGGATGGTATTGATGAAGAAGGTCAAGAACATAAGGTTGCTCTTGGGCGTAGAGCCCGGAGAGAGCAGGTTCTTTCCTGTGTTGGTGCCAAGGCTCCAGTTGTTGTGCTTGCCGCTGCCGTTGATACCGGAGTAGGGTTTCTCGTGGAAGAGTACCGCAAAGTGATGACGACGCGCTACCTTTTCCATAACGTCCATCAGCAGCAGGTTGTGGTCCACCGCCAGGTTGATTTCTTCGAATACCGGTGCGCATTCGAACTGACTCGGAGCTACTTCGTTGTGTCGAGTCTTCAGCGGAATGCCCAGCTTATAGGCTTCCTGCTCGAAGTCAAGCATGAAAGCATACACGCGATCCGGAATCGAACCGAAGTAATGGTCTTCCAGCTGCTGGCCTTTGGCCGGTGCGTGACCGAACAAGGTGCGCCCTGTGATCTGTAGGTCAGGTCGCGTGTTCAGTAGTGCAGTGTCCACCAGGAAATACTCTTGTTCAACACCTAGCGTGGCGTACACTTTGGTGACGTCTTTGTCGAAATACTGGCATACTTCTACAGCGGCTTTGTCCAACGTGTACAAGGCCTTCAGAAGTGGAGCCTTGTTGTCCAGCGTTTCTCCGGTGTAGGAGACAAAGACGGTTGGAATGCATAGAGTCTTTCCGCCGGCCCGTTCCATGATGAAGGCAGGAGAGCTGGGGTCCCAGGCTGTGTAGCCGCGGGCTTCAAAGGTGTTGCGTATTCCACCGCTGGGGAAGGAGGATGCGTCTGGCTCTTGCTGAACCAAGGCGTTTCCGGAAAATTGCTCAAGTGCCTGGTTATCGCTCAGTTCAAAGAATGAATCGTGCTTCTCAGCGGTCAGGCCGGTGAGCGGCTGAAACCAATGGGTGTAGTGGGAGGCTCCCTTGCTGTTGGCCCATTCCTTCATGCCTAACGCCACTTGCCCTGCCAGCTTACGGTCGATTTTCGCACCATGTACGATGGCATCCATGACAGCCCGGTAGGCGTCTTTGGACAGGTATTTCTGCATCTGTTCCTGGTTGAACACATGCTGTGCGAAATAGTCGGAAACCCGACTGGAAGGAAGTTCAACAGTCACCGGCTTGCGGTGGTGCACCGTTTCAAGTGCTCGGAAGCGAATATTGCTCATGTTTCTTGAAAATTAATTTTTGGCTAATGTACAGCCAAAAATTAGGGGGTGTCAAGAAAAAATGGCCATATTTTCAACAATACCCCCTAAAAAATGGAGATAT
>CAYWDY010000363.1:0-2525 GCA_964455985.1 uncultured Flavobacteriales bacterium | reverse complement strand
TTTAGGAGGGACAGGTCATCAACTTGTCCCTTTATTCATTTTAAATCAATAAAAGTTGAAATGTCTGTTGCAAATCTGTGGGACAGGCTGCCCGGCTGGAACTCCGTGGACTGTCGAGTCGTTAGATCAGGGATTGCCTTGCTTTGCTAATCAGAGCGAATGTAGGACTTGGGCCAATGCCAATGGCTACAGCGATAAAGCCTGTATACAGTGCAACTGATTGCTTTACAAAAGTAGTCGGTGGGCTATTGAGCTTGTTTAATTATCGCCGGATTTACCCTACGGCTTCGCCAGGGTCCTTTTGTCTACTGTTAGCCTTTGCTTTTTTTGTCTTTTCCGCCGCACCTATAACCAGCGTATTTCTTTTAATATTCAGGGCGTCCTAATTGATCAAACCGCGATCTTCACGGCATGAAATACTTCATGCTTACATTCGCGCTTTTCAGCCTCATAGTTCCAGGATCCGCCCAATGGATGCCTCTTAATTCCGGTACTACCGCCATGCTTCAATCCGTTTATTTTACCGACTCGCTGACAGGATATAGTACCGGAAACGGCGGTCTGATCCTTAAAACTACTGATGGTGGTCAAAGCTGGTCCGCACAAGTAAGCGGGGTAACGGAAGATTTGTTTGAAGTCCATTTCCCCGCAGCCGACACGGGGTATGCTGTAGGCTGGAATGGCAAGGCGGTGAAAACCACCAACGGCGGTCAATTATGGGATACGCTTTCAACAGGGACCACTCTCCAGTTCAATTCGGTTTATTTTACAGATGTCAATACCGGCTATGCGGTTGGCGGATCGGGCTCGCAGAGCATTGAGCTGATTAAAAAAACCACTGACGGTGGTCAAACGTGGATACAACAGACCAACGGCCAGTATAAACAATTGTCGGGCGTGCATTTCCCTTCGCTCGACACCGGCTGGGCCGTCGGAAATCAGGGAGTCATTCTTCATACGGTCGATGGGGGCACTAACTGGACGCCTCAAGCAAGCGGCACTACGCAACTCTTACGCTCGGTCTATTTTATCGATACAAAATTGGGTGTTGCTGTCGGTGGAAGTGGTACCATCAAACGTACTACCGACGGCGGACAGACTTGGCTATCGGTGGCTAGCGGAACCATCAACACGTTATTTTCAGTCACGTTTATTGATCGGCTAAATGGGTGCATTGTCGGTGATAACGGCCATATTCTTCGTTCCGTTGACGGTGGACAAAGCTGGTATCAGGAATCCGGCGTGAATACCAACACCTTGCTTTTCGTGAACTTTACTTCAGGTGATGCGGGGTACGCCGTAGGTTTTAACGGCACCCTGATCAAGACCGCAATGACCACCGGCATTCAAGTATTCGACACTAAGAATGTACTGGTTTATCCCAATCCATCCAACGACAAACTCTACCTTGACTTAACCGGTATGTGTACTGAACCGGTGTTGATTAAAATTTACGACACGATGGGGCAATGTGTGTTATCTGAAAGATTCACGTTCCCTTTTCGAGAGCCTATATCTGTTGATCATCTTCCTTCAGGCATTTATTTTCTCGAGGTCCATGCCGACAACTGGAGTGCAGTCACGAAAATCGTATTGAAGTGATACCGCCAGTCCAGATATATAACATGCGTAGAATATAGATACGGGGGCATCTAAACAAAAGATTAAATACCGTGTTTATCCTCGAAATAGGTAGCAAATGAAAAAGGTACTACTAGTATTATTCGGACTCCTTGCGGTCGTTCAATGGACGTATGCTCAGACCCTTGTGAGCGGGGGCATCTATTCCAATGCCAGTTGGACACTGTCCAACAGCCCCTACCTGGTGACCGGTAACATTGTGGTGTTCCCCGGGGTGACACTTTCGATAGAACCAGGAGTAGAAGTCCGAGTTCTTGACAATGCATCAGTGGCGCCTGGAATTTATATTGAGTCCAGGGGGACCATCAATATGACAGGATTGCCTGGTCTTCCTATTCGTTTCCATGCGGATTCTGCGGTAACTACAGTGGGAGCGTGGCAGGGCTTTAAGGTGAATAATGCACAAGGCGGAGCGATCAATTTCGATTACGTGGAAGTCTCCAATGCTAATTCCACATTCACCTATACGGGCGCGCCTCCTCAGTACATCAGTCTGCACGGCTGCTCATTCAAGTATAACTATTACGGAATTGAATCTGCGCTTAGTCTGACTCTAGACAGCTGTTTCTTTTTTGGAAATTATTCTGCAGTAGCCGGCTGGAGCATATTTGAAATTACCCGATGTATATTTGATTCAAATGGAGCCGCGCTTCCGATTTATGCTTCATCCCTGATGGTTGATTCATGTACGTTCTCAAATAATTCCGCGGCCATTTATCTGAATAGCATTCCTATTACAGGTATGACAATAACAAACAGCACGTTCAATAATAACGGATACGCCCTGAACAATCCGGGTAACGGCACTATTTCCAACTGTACATTTACTCAAAACACTTCTGCCATTGATGGGTGCATTAACGCACAAATTACAGACAGCTATT
>CAYWDY010000362.1:0-2526 GCA_964455985.1 uncultured Flavobacteriales bacterium | reverse complement strand
GGGAATGCCTTTCACTGCATCACGGATCTTATCAAGATAGTCTCGCGTCGACTTGCCGTCGCGTTCGCTGAACTGAACGAAGGCCACGGAAATCTTACTCTTGTTCGGATAGTTTCCTTGGTCCTCATCTTGAGGATCAGTCACGGCAACCGTTACATTAGAAATAACCGATTTCACCAAGGGGTTGGGCCATTCGATCGCTTTGTAAACCCGGTCTTCCACGATATGGGTGATGGAATCAGTGTAAGACTGATCCGTTCCCACCGGAAGGCTGGTATAGACATATACGAAGTTGGGGTCCGCTTGAGGAAAGAAGCTGACACCGCCGTTGCGCATGCCAAGAAGCACGATGGAAACAATGAAAATCCCGACGGTTGAAGAAATCATCGTCCAAGGTCGGTGGAGACACCAAACCAATACCCGTTTGTATTTTTCCTGGAATCGCGGCCAGGAGTTTTCCTGGAACTTACGGATCACATGGCGCAGGAAATAGAAATTGAAAAGGTATAGGGCGAAACAAAGCACAGCGAAATTACCAACGCCGAATCCCATGATATAACCGACCACTATCGCACCTGCGAAGAAAATCCAAGATGGTTTTCGGCGCTTCTGTTCAGGAAGGTGAGGCTTCATGAATTGAACCGCAAACACCGGATTGATGATGTAGGCCACCAGCAGGGAAGCCGTCAAGGTGATGATCAGGGTTACCGGCAGAAAGAACATGAATTTACCGATGACCCCTTTCCAGAACAACAACGGAAAGAACGGAGCCAGTGTAGTCATGGTTCCCGAGAAAACAGGCAGGAACACTTCCCCGGCAGCCATTTTAGCTGCCTCGACGATGTTGCGCTTTCCGTTGGCGAATATCCGGTGTGTATTTTCAATCACGACGATGGCGTCGTCTACAACGATGCCAAGCGCCAACAGGAAGGAGAAGAGGACAATCATGTTCAACGTGAATCCGATGGCCGGCATGACCAGAAAGGCCAGGCACATGGATAGCGGAACGGAAAGTGCGACGAAGAAGGCGTCAGTCGTGCCCATGAAGAACATCAGAATCAGGAATACCAGAATGAAGCCGATGATGATCGTATTGATCAGGTCGTGCAGGGTCATTCGGGTCTGTTCGCTCTGGTCACCGGTCAAGGTTACCTTTAGGTCTTTGGGCCAACGATCTTCCTGTAATTCGTCCATTGACTCCACGATCTTGTCTGAAGTGGCGATAAGATTCTCGCCTTTACGCTTGACGATATTCAAGGTGATGACATTCTTGTTGTCGAGACGCGCGTAGCTTTCTTGCTCCTTGAAGCCGTCTTTGATCTCTGCAATCTCCCTCAAGTAAACCGGACTTCCCTGAATGGAAGTCAGGGAAAGATTCTTGATTTGGTCGATGGAGTGGCATTCTCCAGAAACACTCAAGGATCGGCGGATCCCATCCATGCGTACAGCACCGCCCGGAATCGTGAGGTTTTCCGTCTGTATGGCACGGGCGATATCCCCCATGCTCAATCCGGCTGCCTGCATGCGGATCATGTCCACATTGATTTGGATTTCCCGTTCGAGTGCCCCGATGATGTCGACCTTTTTGATCTCTTTCATCGCCTCCAATTTTTCTTTGGCCTCATCGGCGAAGGATTTCAGCCGGTTCAGGTCGTAGTCACCGCTGATATTCACCTGCATGACCGGCAAATCGGAGAAATTCACGTCCATGATTTCCGGATCGTTCTTCAGATCCTTGGGCAGGTCTTTCTTGGCTCGGTCTACGGCATCTTTTACACGTTGCTTGGCTTCGTCGATTTTCGCATCGGAGTTGAACTCGACAATGATGTTGCAATAATCCTGAAGCGAATTGCTCTTGATACGTTTGACGCCGGCTATACTCTTGCACTCCTTTTCGATGGGACGAACGATAAGATTCTCCATGTCCTTCGGAGAGGTGCCGGGATAAATGACGCTGACGTAGATGTTGGGCAGGGAAATATCAGGAAAGCTCTCTTTAGGGAGGCCTTGGTATGCCTTAATGCCGGCCAAGACCAGAATGGTGGTGATGACAAACACCGCCATTCGGTTATTGATGGCCCAGTTCGAGGGCTTGAACTCCTTTTTGATTTCTTCTTTCATGACGTTCAGAGTCGGATTAAATCACCTTCAACTACATTCTGATAACCGGTGGTAATCACACGGTCACCGGACGAAACACCATCCAAAATTTCTGTCATCCCGTTGTACTCACTACCGGTCTTGACCATCTTTCTTTTGGCGATCTCGTGGTCTCCCTGTGATTCCAGAATATATACATAGCTTCCTTCTGCCGATTGTTGTACAGCGGCCACAGGAATTACGTATGCTTTCTTGGAGCTATAATCGACCATTTTCAAAACAGCCACCATGTTAGGACGGTAGCTGCCGTCGTTTCCGGAAAGACGCACTTCCACATTGAACGTTCGATTCAATCGGTTGATCACTTTACCCGCATAGTCAAGGCGTGAGGTGATTTCTTTGTTCAAGTCCGGGAATACGATTTTG
>CAYWDY010000361.1:0-2539 GCA_964455985.1 uncultured Flavobacteriales bacterium | reverse complement strand
CCATTCATCCACCTCAAGGTTTTTTGGGCCTTCATAATCAGCGAATTAATTCCGCTTACCCAACCAACGGAAATGGGTTGGGATGGTTTGGAAATCAGTGGACCCGAAGGGAGTCGAACCCCTAACCTTCTGATCCGTAGTCAGGTGCTCTATCCAGTTAAGCTACGGGTCCTGATCTGTTCAAGGCTGAACGGGCCGCAAAAATAAGGGAATTAAATAGATTACAAAATCGCCTGAATAAAAAGATTTGCCAACAATTGGCTGCATCAACCCTGAATCAGTCAATAACGACCGATAATCCTTTATCCAGCAGGGCCTGACGCATGGGGTTCAGTTCCGTATAGGAACCGCATTTCACCGAACACTTGCCGTTGTAGTGTACTATATATGTACACTGCTCGGCCTGAACGGGCTCATGCTCACAAATCTTAATCAGGCATTCGATAACGAAGTCGAACGTATGGTGGTCGTCATTATAAAGGACCAACGACCGCGAACGGGCCGTCACCTCTTTTATATCTATGACTTCTTCCCACTGAGTATCTGTTGCCAGGTTCATGTTACTTCTCCGAATTACGTTTTGTAAAAATACGAAACGTAAAAATCGGATGCAACCGGAACCGTCAGTGTTATTGAATAGCTTCCCGGATACTGATCCGTTTGCCACCCCGGATGGCCACAACGAAGGCATCCGTGAGGCCTTTGGCGACTATCTCATCCTTGGCGCGTAAGGCATCTTGGTAATTGCTGAAGTTGCCGGAGTAAAACACCTGCAATCCCTGTTCGTTCTTCTGCCGGTCGATGCCTTTATCCGCAATCTTCAGGAATCCGTCCACGACACTGAAGGGAACGTTCTCCCGGAAAGCTCCCAACTGTACGCGGAATGAAACACTACCTGGAGTCTGACTGGAGGTCGGCTGTTCTGTAACGGTGGGGTCACTGACTTTAGCACCATCGACCGCTGCAACAACCGGGGTGCTCTTGGAACCACGGACTCGTATGACAAATGCATCTTTGATACCGGCGGAGCGTGCGTTCTTGCATTGCATGTCAGCCACCTCCCGGTTCTGATAGATACCGGTAGTGAAGCGGAATAATCCTTTGGGAAGCTGATCGACTTGCAGCGAAGGGAAACCGGAAAGACTGGCCGGTGCCTTGGAGGAACGGTACACACCGACTTGAACCGTAAAGTATCCATTTTCTTGAGCCGTGGCGGATATAGCCGGTTCGCTAGGTACGGCACCCGTTCGGGTTTGCACCGAAGCAATTGCCGCAGTGGGCGACAAACGGGAAGGCACGGAGCGGGTCGCCGGAGTAGTCACTTCTACTGGAGCACCTGTATACGCCGACTCATCGCGGTCGACTCCAGCGGGGTAACGTTCAGGGACGATATCCAAGGGTTCCAAACGATTCAGCTCCTGCTGCTTCTGCACCGCCAGTTCCTTTTGTTCGGCGAGCGGCTTGCGGTTCATCATCGCATAGGCTTCTGCCAGCGTGATCCGTTTACCGTTGTAATAAGCGGCGATGAAAGCATCCTTGTAACCGATGGACTGCATTTCTTTCTTTACCAGGTTGGCCGGTTCAAAATTCATGAACAAGCCGACACAATAGCGGACCCAACCCGGACGGGTGTTTTCGGCCGTAACGGGTTTCAGTCCACCGAAGGTACCCTCAGGAATAGGCTTACGGAAAGCCCCGATCTGCACCTTAAACGACAGTCCTTCAGGCATGGGTGGATCCATGGGCATCGGATTCGACTTGCTATAGGCAGGTCCGTCCACCATGGCGACCGCTGCGTTGGAAGTAGCGGTCAGGATGGTTTCCTGTGGAGCGGCAGGAGCTACAGGCTCCCATTGTTTTTGAATAGCAGCTACTTCCTCGTTCAAGGCTCCGACCTCTTTGGTCAAGAGTTGGGCCTCGGCGTATTTTTCGCGGGAGAGGTTCTCGCTCTCTTTGGAAGTATTGAGATGAACTTCAGCCTCCTCTTCCAAGGCGGACTTCCGAGCAGGGTCGGTTTCAGACTCGGCCTGTTCCAGCAGCCGCAGCTGGAGTTGACGTTCTTCCACTGCCTTTTTACTCAATAGAACTGCCTCGGTAAAGGCGGTAATGGTGCCCCGCTGTCGCACTTCGATTTCCGATTTGAGTTCAGTCAGCCGAGCGGAGGAATCGGGAGAAGAAAGTTGGGTGGCAGCAGTGGAGTTGGAGGGAGATGCAGGTGAGGAAGCGAGTGTGGGTGTATTGGTCTGTGCAATAGTATTGGCCGGTGCAGGGATATTGGATCCGGATTGATCTTCCGAAGCGAGTGAGGTAACACCAACGGCTGTGGATTCAGAAGCAGGAGCTCCGGCAGGAATGGAGGAATCAGAAAGGGAAGGCTGAGATTCAGAGGTTGTTACCTTCTGTTGATCGGCAATTTTCTGTACTGAAATGGCAAATCCGCCTGTCGAGGAAGACTCTTCAGGTTCCTCTACATCACGGACTGCCACAGGAGTCCTTTCCGAATCATTGATCGAAGTGACTCCCAGTCGATCTTCCACAG
>CAYWDY010000360.1:0-2548 GCA_964455985.1 uncultured Flavobacteriales bacterium | reverse complement strand
TGACTGGTTGTTCTTCCAAGGTGGTTATGGGTACGATTGTGACGCATGATGATGCAGGGTTTTCATTACCCGGAATACCGCTTCCGGGAGGGGTCAATGGGATTAGTCCTTCTTACGTTCGATGTATTTGGCTACGTTCATACCGAAGGTGAGGTTCTTGGTACGGACGAGTTCTTCCAATTCGGTGAGGGACTTCTTACCGAAGTTGCGGAATTTCAAGAGGTCTGATTTGTTGTAGGAAACGAGATCGCCCAGCGTTTCGACGTCGGCTGCCTTGAGGCAGTTGAGAGCGCGAACGGAGAGATCCAGGTCGACCAGCTTGGTATTCAACAGCTGACGCATGTGGAGGGTGTTCTCGTCCAATTCTTCGGTCGGGGTTTTCTCTTTGGTCTCCAACGTGATCTTCTCATCAGAGAAGAGCATGAAGTGGTGGATCAGGATCTCAGCGGCTTCTTTCAAGGCCTCTTTCGGATGGATGGAACCGTCGGTTCCGATTTCCAGCACCAGCTTTTCGTAGTCGGTCTTCTGTTCAACGCGGTAGTTCTCCACAGCATACTTCACATTGCGGATCGGCGTGAAGATGGAGTCGACGAAGATGGTTCCGATAGGAGCGCTGTTGGTCTTGTTCTCTTCAGAAGGAACATAACCACGTCCTTTGTTGATTTGGATATCGATGGAGATGCGTACGCTGGACTCCATGTTACAGATGACCAGATCGGGATTCAGCACCTGGAAAGCCGTAGTGAATTTGCTGATATCGCCGGCCGTGAATTGGCTTTTACCGGAAACGGTCACGGTCACTTTTTCAGAATCCGTGCTTTGGATCTGCTGCTTGAAACGGACCTGCTTCAGGTTCAGGATGATCTCGGTCACATCTTCCACCACACCTTTGATGGTGGAGAATTCGTGATCGACTCCGGAAATGCGCACCGAGGTGATGGCAAATCCTTCCAGGGAAGACAACAGGATACGGCGCAAGGAATTGCCGATGGTGATGCCGTAACCGGGCTCCAGAGGACGGAATTCAAACACTCCGTTACGGTCATCGCTGTTAACCATGATGACTTTGTCCGGACGTTGGAAGGCGAGAATGGCCAAGGTTAGACGAATGAATACCGGGAAGTACCCGGGGTACTGATTACTTGGAGTACAATTCGACGATGAGCTGTTCCTTGATGTTCTCGGCAATCTGCTCCCGCGTAGGCAGGTTCAGGATCTTGCCGCTCATGGACGCTTTGTCGAACTCGATCCATGAATGCTTGTTGACGTGGCCGGTAAGTTGACCGGTAACAATCTCCAACGCTTTGGATTTCTCACGCACACCTACGACATCGCCGGGGCGACAGGTATAGGAAGAGATGTTGACCACCTTACCGTTAACCGTGATATGACGGTGGCCAACCAGCTGACGGGCGGCACGACGTGAAGGAGCGATACCCATACGGAAAACCACGTTATCGAGACGGGCTTCGATCAAGGCCAACAGGTTCTCACCCGTGATACCTGATTTACGTGAAGCGCGATCGAAAATCTTGGCGAACTGACGCTCGAGGATACCGTACATCAACTTCACTTTCTGTTTTTCCTGCAGCTGTACGGCATATTCAGACTGCTTGGCGCGCTTTTTCATCAGACCGTGCTGTCCGGGAGGGTAATTCTTCTTTTCCAGCACCTTGTCGGGGCCGAAAATCGGTTCGCGGAAACGGCGTGCGATCTTGGAGGTAGGACCAGTATATCTTGCCATGATGGGGTATGTTCTTTTTTCGGGTTATGAATGGTAAGGAAAGGATTGCATCAGACGCGGCGGTGTCCGGGAGGACGGCAGCCGTTGTGAGGAATCGGAGTGATGTCGACGATTTCAGATACTTCGATACCGGTTTGGACCAGGGTACGGATAGCTGCATCACGACCAGCGCCGGGACCGCGAACGAAGACCTTTACCTTGCGGAGTCCGAGATCAAAGGCGGCTTTACCGCAGTCTCCGGCAGCCAGCTGAGCGGCATACGGAGTGTTCTTCTTGGAACCTTTGAAACCCATCTTTCCGGCTGAGCTCCAGGAGATCACCTGACCTGACTCGTTGGTCAAGGAGATGATCACGTTGTTGAACGTCGAGCTGACGAAAGCCTTACCTACGGCTTCTACCTTTACGACTTTCTTCTTTGCCGCCTTAGCGGATTTGTTCGATGACTGTTGAGTTGCCATGGAGATCAATTACATTTTGGTTGCCTTCTTCTTGTTGGCGACAGTTTTACGTTTGCCCTTACGCGTACGACAGTTCGTACGGGTGCGCTGTCCACGGACAGGAAGTCCGTTACGGTGGCGGATGCCGCGGTACGAATTGATATCGACCAGACGCTTGATGTTAAGCTGCACTTCCGAACGGAGAGCGCCTTCCACTTTCATGTCGTTGATGATCGTACGGATCTTGTTCAGGTGGTCGTCGTTCCATTCATTCACTTTCGTGCTGAAATCGATTCCAGCCTCCGTCAAAATACGCTCTGCCGTGGAACGGCCGATACCGTAGATGTAGGTGAGACCGATCACACCT
>CAYWDY010000359.1:0-2554 GCA_964455985.1 uncultured Flavobacteriales bacterium | reverse complement strand
TGGTAACGAAGTTGTAAATGCCTCCGCGTCCTTCCTTGTCCCCCGGATACCAGTTCTGCACGGTGGAATATTTCACCTGTGCATCCTTGTGTGCGTAAATCTCGACAACCGCAGCATGCAACTGGTTCTCATCACGCATCGGTGCGGTACAACCTTCCAGATAACTCACATACGATCCTTCGTCAGCGACGATGAGTGTACGTTCGAACTGGCCGGTACCCGATGCATTGATGCGGAAGTAGGTGGACAATTCCATCGGGCAGCGTACGCCTTTCGGGATGTAGCAGAAGGAGCCGTCGCTGAACACTGCGGCGTTCAAGGCGGCGTAAAAATTATCGGTGTGAGGGACAACAGAGCCGAGGTACTGACGGATCAGTTCGGGATAATCGTGTACGGCTTCGGAGAAGGAACAGAATATGATTCCCTTTTCAGCCAGCGTCTCCCGAAAGGTCGTCTTTACGGATACACTGTCGATGACTGCATCGACCGCAACACCCGCCAACCGCTTCTGCTCTTCGAGGGAGATGCCGAGTTTGTCAAACGTAGCTTTGATCTCCGGATCCAATTCGTCGAGACTCGCTAATTCTTTTTTGGGTTTCGGAGCCGAGTAATAAATGATGTCCTGAAAATCGATCGCCGGGTAATGGACATTCGGCCACTTCGGTTCGGTCATGGATTGCCAGTGACGAAAGGCTTTCAACCGATACTCCAACAACCACGAAGGTTCTTTCTTCTTGGCGGAGATGAAACGGACGATATCTTCATTCAGTCCCTTCGGCGCGTTATCCGATTCGATGTCGCTGACAAACCCCCACTTGTATTCGCTCGTGGCGAGATCATCCAATATTTTCTGATCCTGACTCATCTCCTCGGTATGCTGATTTTATTTGGATTGATTCTAAACTCTTTCTTGGGGTAAAAAAAAATCACACGGAAAAACTCTCGCCGCAACCGCAAGTGCGAGCCGCGTTAGGATTATGAAATGAAAATCCTTTGCCGTTCAATCCGTCGGTGAAATCCAACTCGGTACCGACCAAGTACAGGAAGCTCTTCTTGTCGCACACGATCCGGATGCCTTTGTCTTCAAAAACCTTGTCGTCGGCCTGCAAGACGCTGTCAAACTCCAACCGGTAGGTCAAGCCTGAACAACCGCCTCCATCAACGCCCACGCGGATAAACGCATCCGTAGGACGGTTTTCCTGTTGCATGAGTTCCACGGCTTTATCCTTGGCGCGCTCTGTTACTGTTATCATTATGAATACGTTAGGCTGAATTTGTTAGACAAAGATACGCCTTAAAAGGCCGCTGGGCAACCTTTTCAGACATGTCCAGCCCTCGGAAGAACAAGTTTTAACTAAAAAGGTTAATCGTCTATCCGTTTGGTTTTCAATGTTTTTTACCAAATGGCCGGGGTTAACTACCTTTGAGGCATGTTTGAAAACAGCAACAGCCGCTCTGAACTGAGCGAATTGGGGGAATTCGGGCTTATCGAGCACCTGAGCAAGTCCGTCACCTTGTATCATACCGAGGAGTCCCAAAAAGGAATCGGTGACGATGCCGCCGTAGTGGATTCCAAGGGGTTATTGACGGTAGTCACCACCGATATGTTGGCAGAAGGGGTCCATTTCGACCTGGCTTTTCATCCACTTAAACACCTCGGGTACAAGGCTATCGCCGTGAACCTGTCCGATATTTACGCCATGAATGCCAGCCCCCGTCAGGTGCTGGTGAGCATAGCCCTGTCGAACCGCTTTTCGTTGGACGCCATCGAGGAGCTCTATGCCGGCATTCAACTGGCGTGTAAAAACTACCAGGTCGACCTGGTCGGAGGCGATACTACGACTTCCCGCTCCGGACTGGTCCTTTCCATCACCGCTATTGGCGTTGCCTCCAAGGAACAACTGGTTTACCGAAACACTGCGCGTAAAGGCGACTTGCTTTGTGTTTCGGGTGATCTGGGCGGCGCCTACCTCGGCTTACAAGTCCTGGAACGAGAGAAGCGGATATTCCTTGAAAATCCATCCATCCAACCGGATCTATCCGGCAACGATTACATCATCGAACGTCAACTGAAGCCGGAACCGCGTCGTGACGTGATTGAAAAACTGAAGGAGTGCGGTGTCCTTCCGACGGCGATGATTGATGTCTCTGACGGATTGGCTTCCGAGATCTTCCACATCGCCCGCCAGTCAGACGTGGGCTGCGAACTTTACGAGAATAAAATTCCCATCGACCCGCAGACGTACGAACGTGCCCGAGAATTCGGACTGGATCCTACCGTCTGTGCGCTAAGCGGTGGCGAAGATTACGAATTGCTCTTCACCATCCGTCCGGAGGACTACGAAAAAATCCGGGAGCATGTCGACGTATCCATCATCGGTCACATGACCGAAGCAGCGGCCGGCGTTAATCTGATTACGAAATCAGAAAGCAGCATTCCACTGAAGGCGCAAGGCTGGGATGCGCTGATGAACAAGTGATCCGCACGATCACTTGCTTGCCATCAGGGCTTCGATCTCTTCGACTTCGATCGGAATATTTTCCATCAGATCCA
>CAYWDY010000358.1:0-2558 GCA_964455985.1 uncultured Flavobacteriales bacterium | reverse complement strand
TGCGCCCGTATCATCTACACCATGGGAATCAAGAAAGTCTTTTTTCTGGAATCCTACGCCCGCTTCAAGGGGATAGACGTGGACGAAGGAGTCGATTTTCTTCGTCGCTTCGGCGTACAGGTAGAGCAATACCTTCCGCCTTCTAACTGACCCTATACGATTTCCCCCGTTGAACAAGTACAAGATCTGGCAACCCTTCCTTTTCGCCGCCATCCTGGCCGTCGGAATCTACGTCGGCATGCGCATCAGCGAGCCCTACCACAAAGGCGCCGAATTTTTCACCTTCCGGACCTCGCAGTTCAATAAACTGAACGATGTGATCAATTTTGTGTCCCAGGAATACGTGGACACAGTCAATGCGCGTCAGTTGATGGAGACAGCGATCTCCGACCTGTTGCACGGATTGGATCCACACTCCAGTTATATCCCAGCGGATGAGCTTCAGGCGGTGAACGAGCCGCTCGAAGGTAATTTCGAAGGCATCGGCATCGAGTTCCACATTCAGGACGATACCATCATGGTGGTTTCTTCCATTTCCGGTGGACCTTCGGAACAGCTTGGAATTCGTGCTGGCGACCGCATCATCAAGGTAGATGGCAATAACGTGGCAGGTATCGGCATTACCAACTCTAAGGTCATGCAGCTGCTTCGCGGCAAAGGCGGCACCAAAGTAAAAGTCACCATCGCCCGTCGTCTGCAAGCTAAGCCGGTCGAGTACACCATCGTTCGCGGTAAGATCCCCATCTACAGCGTCGACGTAGCGTACATGCTTACGTCACAGACAGGCTACATCAAAGTTTCCCATTTCGCTGAAAACACGTACGAAGAATACCTTCAGGCGTTCACGCGGTTGAAGACATTGGGGTTGAAAAATCTGGTGCTCGATCTTCGAGGTAATCCGGGCGGTTACCTGAAGACCGCCATACAGATTGCGGATGAGTTTCTGCCGGAATCGAAGCTCATCGTCTATACCCAGGGCCGCGCCCGGAAGCGGGAGGAATATTCGGCTACCGATCAAGGATTATTCGAACAAGGCAAGCTGATCGTACTCATCGATGAAGGAAGTGCCAGCGCCAGTGAGATCGTATCAGGCGCTGTTCAGGATTGGGACCGGGCCACCATCATGGGCCGGAGATCATTCGGCAAGGGACTCGTACAGGAGCAAAGTGAATTCGCGGACGGATCCGCCATCCGCCTGACCGTAGCCCGCT
This sequence comes from uncultured Flavobacteriales bacterium, assembly GCA_964455985.1. GTDB lineage: Bacteria > Bacteroidota > Bacteroidia > AKYH767-A > 2013-40CM-41-45 > Pollutiaquabacter. The sequence continues at coordinate 1,347 of CAYWDY010000358.1, read as the reverse complement.
ACTTTACCCCGACCGGCCGTTGCATTCAAAAGCCCTACGACGGGGATTACGACAATTACGAAAGTGAACTGATGAATCGCCTGGAGCACGGAGAACTGGTGAACCGCGACAGTATCCGTTTTGCAGACTCCCTGAAGTTCACGACCCCCGGCGGTAAAACCGTCTATGGCGGAGGCGGAATCATGCCGGATATCTTTGTTCCCATGGATACGCAGGCGCTGTCCGGTTTCTATACGCAGCTGAACAGCCAAGGCCTGATCAGTCAGTTCGCCTACGATTACCTGGATCAGCACCGGGCGGTTTTCAATAAGTACGCTTCCTTCAAGGATTTCGATGGATCCTATGACGTGGATGATGCGGTATGGCAGGAATTCCTGCGTTATGTCCGCAAGAACAGCGTGACGGCTTCCGCCGATGTGGATGCCCGTGAAATGACTTACATCCGTCAGCAGCTGAAAGCCCTGATCGCACGACAGTTGTGGAAAAATGACGGTTTCTATCCGGTCATCCACCGCCTGGATCCGACGCTTCAACAGGCCATCCGGGAAGCGGAAAAGCCGGAGGGTACTGCGTCATCCCGTTGAGCCGGGATTATTCCTACTTTTGTTTCTCCTAACATTCATTGACCATGGCTTTCGAACTTCCCAAACTCCCTTATGATTTCAATGCGCTTGAGCCGCATATCGATGCACGTACGATGGAAATCCATCATGGTAAGCATCATCAAGCGTATGTGACCAACCTGAACAACGCTATTGCCGGTACTCCCGCCGAGCAGCTTTCCATCGAAGATATCTGTCGTAACATCTCCAGCTACCCGATGGCCGTGCGTAACAACGGTGGCGGACACTTCAACCACGACCTATTCTGGAAAATCATGAAGCCCGGTGGCGGTGGAGCACCTTCCGGTGCATTGGCGGATGCCATCACTGCTACCTTCACGTCGTTCGATGAATTCAAAGGCAAGTTCGCTACCGCCGGCGCTACGCGCTTCGGCAGCGGTTGGTCCTGGTTGATTGTTACCCCGGACAAGAAATTGACCGTGGCTTCGTCGCCGAATCAGGACAATCCCCTGATGGACATCGCTGAGGTGAAAGGCACTCCGATCCTCGGACTGGATGTCTGGGAACATGCCTACTACCTCCACTACCAAAACCGTCGTCCCGACTACATTTCCGCTTGGTGGAACGTTGTCAATTGGGACGAAGTGGCCCGCCGCTTCACCGAAGCCATGAAGTGATCGTTCGGCTCCTCGGGTAAATGAGGACGATATGTATCCATTTCACCGAGTCCGCGTAAAAAGTGGCTCGCATGTCCGACAGTCCGGAAAACCCACGGCCTCTATCC
>CAYWDY010000357.1:0-2577 GCA_964455985.1 uncultured Flavobacteriales bacterium | reverse complement strand
AAACATCATCAGCCGCGAATGTAATTGTATAACCTTCAATCGATACTGTCACTTGACCGCCGACAGTTGACTGTAACGCACTACCAAAGTGGCTGTATGAGCCTCCATTGAGCGATGAATAAAAAGCAAGGCTTCTCCATCTTGGCGCTAAGGCCGAATCCCAATGACGGACATATGAATTTGGATTTCTACAGTGATCTGAAGGGGATCGGTGAAATCAGGATTTCAGATCTAACAGGCAGACCCGTGATGACCATCGACGTTGACATTCAACCGGCTTTGAACTCCTTTCCGTTGGATCTTACCTTCCTTTCCAAAGGCATCTATTCGGTCACAGTGGCCATGCCATCGCTAGGCAGGATGTCCGACCGCCAGATGATGCTCCGTCAATAACCAATCAGATTACAATCAGCCCTTCAGGTGAGCGGCAAGAAAGCGTCCGGTATGGCTTTCCTTGCACCGGATGAGTTTTTCCGGTGTCCCTTCATAGACGATATGGCCTCCCTCTTCACCACCTTCGGGGCCCATATCGATGATCCAGTCGGCGCATTTGATCACGTCGGGATTGTGTTCGATGATCAGCAAGGTATTTCCTTGCTCCAGCAGCATTTCGAAGGCACGAAGCAGTTTTCGTATGTCATGGAAATGAAGTCCTGTGGTCGGTTCGTCAAAAATGAAAAGCGTATGACTGACGCTGTTTCCTTTGGTCAGAAACGATGCCAGCTTGATGCGCTGGGCTTCACCGCCACTTAGAGTGCTGGACGACTGTCCCAGTTTCACGTATCCCAAGCCCACATCCTGAAGCGGTTTCAATTTCCCCGTAAGTTTGGATTCCAAGCCTGAGGTTTTACGCGTCCCTTGGAAAAAAGTCATGGCCTCATCGATGGTCAAATCCAGCACATCGGCGATGTTCTTTCCTTGATAGGTTACATCGAGGATTTCCTGCTTGAAACGTTTCCCGCCACAGGCCTCACAAACCAGGTGTATATCGGCCATGAATTGCATTTCTATAGTGACGGATCCTTCACCTTCACAGATTTCGCAGCGACCGCCTTCCACATTGAAGGAGAAGTGGGAAGGTTTGTAACGTCTAGCTTTGGACAATGGAAGATCTGAGTATAATGCCCGGATCTCGTCATAGGCTTTTACATAGGTGACCGGATTGGACCGGGACGATTTTCCGATAGGATTCTGATCGACGAATTCCACGGCGGTCAGTTTTTGGTAAGAGCCTCCCAATTTGTCGAATAGGCCGCTCTGCTCCTGAATGCCACCGAATAGCTTTTTGAGGGAAGGGTAAAGCACTTTTTTTATCAGGGAAGTCTTCCCACTGCCCGATACACCGGTCACCACCGTCATGATACCCAACGGAATCTTGGTAGTAACGTTTTTCAAGTTGTTCTCACGGACGCCTTCCAGGATGATAGCTTCCTTCCAGGCACGGCGTGATCGCGGTACTGGAATGCTTTCTTTGCCGGTCAGGTAAGCTCCGGTGTGGCTTTTCTTTGCTCCTGAAATTTCAGATAGCTTTCCTTGGAAAACGACCTCTCCACCGTCTCGGCCTGCATCCGGACCGATGTCGATCAACTGGTCCGCTGATCGCATGATTTCTTCGTCGTGTTCTACCACCACCAACGTGTTTCCGACATCCCGCAGCGAGGTAAGGACATGAATGAGTCGTTGGGTGTCTCGTGGATGAAGTCCGATGCTGGGTTCATCCAACACATAAAGGGATCCCACCAGACTACTGCCCAATGACGTGGCCAGGTTGATGCGCTGTGATTCACCCCCGCTGAGCGTGTTGGAGAGTCGGTTGAGGGTGAGGTAACCTAATCCTACATCGACCAGGTATTGCAATCGGTTGCGTATTTCCGTGATGATTCGCTTGGCTACCCGTTGCTCGCCTTCGGTAAGCGTAATTTCCTGAAAGAATACCAGCGCTTGAGAAACCGGTAAAAGCACCAAATCAGTGATCGAACGCTGTTGAACCTTGACAAAGTTGGCATCGTGCCTGAGGCGCGTTCCCCGGCATTCGGGGCACGTAGTTCTTCCCCTATATCGGGAAAGCATGACCCGGTATTGAATCTTGTACATCTGGCCTTCGACCCATTCGAAGAAACGGTTCAACCCTTTGAAGTGCTTGTTGCCGGTCCAAAGCAATTCTACTTCTTCGTGCGTCAAATCATGGATAGGACGATGGATGGGGAAGTCGAATTTATAGGCGGAACGGATTAACTGTTCGTTCCATTCCTTCATCTTCTCTCCGCGCCAGCAGACGATAGCACTGTCATAGACGGAAAGACTTTTGTCTGGAATAACCAGGTCCCGGTCGATGCCGATGACCGATCCGAATCCTTCACATTTTTTGCACGCACCGAACGGGTTATTGAAACTGAATAGCGCGGTCGAGGGTTCCTCGAAGCTAATCCCATCCGCTTCGAATCGACTGTTGAAATCAATTTGACGCTTGGGGTCCAAAAACCGCGATTGTACTTGATCTAGCACACACAGCGCTTGATAATATAAAGCATTTGCAAACGCATCTTTCCAGCCATAGGAGATAATATCATACCAGTT
>CAYWDY010000356.1:2109-2581 GCA_964455985.1 uncultured Flavobacteriales bacterium | reverse complement strand
AACGAAAGCAAAGGGTGGTCTTATAACCAGGCTAAGGATCCACGGTTGGGAAGCACGGTTTGGCAACTGTTGTCGGTGAACGACAGCAGCGACGGCAGCGGAATTTTCGATCCGCGTGCCTACTATTTCTTCGATACCAATAACGATAACGAGTGGGCGGTATACCCCAACACGCCCGCGCCGGGCATGCTACCCGACGGTGGTATTCCTTACGAGTATCAACGTGATGTGGCCTATACCTTGAAAGGCAACGATTGTCACTATTCGCCGGTCAACTATCACCTGGTGCGTGATATGGATTACATCCCGGACATCCTGATGACCCAGTTCCGATTGGGCCGAAAGTCCGAGCCCTTACCGTGCTCGAGCGCAGTTACATCCAGACTTTTCCGCGAGACTTCAAGTTCGTTGGAACCAAGTCCAATCTCAACACCATGATAGGAAACGCCGTCCCAGTAAAACTTGCGGAATA
>CAYWDY010000356.1:0-2099 GCA_964455985.1 uncultured Flavobacteriales bacterium | reverse complement strand
CCCGGACATCCTGATGACCGGTGCTGAAGTGTTGTACTTGCGTGCCGAAGCTTTTCATCGGGGTATCGGTGTCAACAAGGATTTGGGGCAGTCTTCTACAGAATTCTTGAGCGGGCTCCAGTATTCGCTCAATTTTTGGTCCACGGTCATGAACGCCTCCAAGTTGCCCTACGGTACACCGTTCAGTGCCGATGTGACGGTGCCTTCTAACGTGAACTTCATTTCCTTGCAAAATCAACTCGGGTATTTTTCGATGTCCGAAAGTGAGCAGCTTGACATGATTTACGCCCAGAGTTGGTTGGATATGTTCATGCAGCCCCAACAGGCATTCTCGTTGGCTCGACGTACATACAGGACGCCGAGCGACGGAACACCGCTTTCGGTATATCGCTTCACGATTCCCCCATCGGAAATCTCCTACAACGAATCCAACTGGCTGAGCAGTTTCTCCGGTTCCAGCGATCAGCTGACCGCCAAAATATGGTGGATGAACTAACCCCTTGACGAGCGCTGTGATACCCCGTAAATCAGTATCTTTAAAATCTCAACCTATACCAAACCACATCCCATCATGAAGAATTTCTACCGTTCTTTTTTCACCGGCTGCCTGATGGCGCTTATGCTTTCAGCGACCTCATCCTTCGCTCACACGAACCAATATTTGGATTTCGACGGGGTCGATGATTTCGTGAGTATACCCAATGGAACATCCGCCATTGCCGGTTCCAACGCCATGACGATCACGGGTTGGTTCTACGACAACCAATTGTCCTACGGACAAGGATTGATGGGATTCCGCGGAACCGCCGGTGGATTTTATCTCATTCAATTGAACAACGGCGCGATTGAGTGCCGCTTGTTGAACTCTGCAGGTACGCTGTACACCTACAACGCACCCAACCTGACCATTGTGCCTCAAGTGTGGCAGCATTATGCATGGGTGTATAACGGTTCCAATATTTCGCTTTATCGAAATGGTATATTGGTCGGTGGTGTTGCCGCTTCAGGAACCATCTCTGCCACCAATATCCCCTTCACCATCGGCAAGAGTCCGTTGAGCGGTTTCAATTTCCTGTATAACGGTCGCATCGACGAAGTGTCGGTTTGGAACAAAGCGCTTACGGCTACCGAGATTCAGGATATGATGACCAATGAGTTGACGGGTACTGAGCCAAATTTGAAAATGTATTTCAAGTTCAACCAAGGTGTGCCAGCCGGTAATAATACCAGTATAACCAACCTGATTTCCGAAGTGAACTCGCCGTTGTATGACGGTGTGCTTTACTATTTCGCGTTGAACGGTGCTACCTCCAACTTCAACGGTACATTGAATACCAGTTTTCAAGCGATTTCCTTTCCGCAGATTCCGACACAGCTGTCCACCACGCCTTCTGTTCAGTTAGCTGCCTCGGCATCATCCGGGTTACCGGTGACCTACACGGTAGAATCCGGACCTGCATCGGTAAACGGGAATACCGTCACTTGGACAGGACCGGGTACGGTGTGCATTCGGGCCAGTCAGGCCGGTAACGCTACCTATGACTCTGCCACATCTGTAGTCAACTGTTTTGATGTCGTGGATCCCATACAAAATCGACCAACCGTTGAACCACGAAATCCGGTGGACGGTGCCAATGTGTATATGCCAACGGGCGGCTCGTTGCAACTCGCCGCAAAAGTGGACATTGATTATCCCTCGTTGTTCCAAGTCCAGAACGTGACCTTTGTCTATAACGGGACAAACCTTCCGACGGTCAATCACGGAGGTGGATATTACACCTCCTGGTGGTCGCCAATCGGGTTCGGGCCGCAGTCGTTGCAGATCGTTGCCACCAGTAACTTCGGTGCAACAAATACCACGACGGTGAATGTCAATGTGGTTCAAAACCCAACCGATATTTCCAACTTGACCGCCTTCAGTGGAATCTGGTTGAATACAGATTCAGTATCCGCCATGCGTGATGGTATCCTGCCGTCTTTTGTGGGAGCATATGATACCATCATGGCCACGCTGACGGTCACCTGCCCTCCCGGTGGATGTGGTCCATGGGACCGTGTCGCGAGTATCGATGCCCAAGGAAAAGATGGAAAGTGGTTTG
>CAYWDY010000355.1:0-2583 GCA_964455985.1 uncultured Flavobacteriales bacterium | reverse complement strand
TAGATCGCGGGTATGGTCCATAGACCAGTCAAATCCGCCTCCCTGTAGATGTAATCACGGCGATGGTTAGAACTGATTTCATACCGATTGGATGGGTGCCTCAAAAACAGAAGAGTTCACGGCTAAGGATAACAAGACTGCGGCGTATGCAAAAGCCTTGGCTCATCCGGCACGCGTCGCCATCATCAAGCTGCTGATCCAAAAGCAGAGTTGCGTGTGTGGCGATATCGTGGATGAACTTCCCCTGTCGCAAAGCACCGTTTCACAGCATTTGAAAGAGTTGAAAGAGGCCGGACTGATTAAGGGTAACATCGACGGGGTGAAAGTCTGCTATTGCATCGATGAAAAAGAATGGCGCAACGCCCGTAAGTGTATGAACGAATTGTTTGACCTGCGGGTGGTAACCCAGCCGGATTGTTGTTGATCAAATACTAGCACCATGAAGCTATCAGCCGTAAAAAAGGCATTGGAGTCCGCAACCGAGGTGAATTTCAAGTTGCCTGATGGTGGATTTGTTCCTTCTCATTTCCATGTCACTGAGGTGGGTGAAATTACCAAGCACTTCATCGATTGTGGCGGGACGGTCCGTCATGAAAGAACCGTCAGTTTTCAGCTTTGGGAAGCCAACGATACGGACCACCGTTTGAAGCCGAAGAAGCTATCGGATATCATCGCACTTTCGGAAAAAACTTTGGGCTTCGGCGATCTTGAAGTGGAAGTGGAATACCAAGCCGATACCATCGGGAAATACGGTTTGGAGTTTGACGGTAGGGACTTCGTATTGGTCTCTAAGCAAACCAATTGTCTGGCTGAAGACCGTTGCGGAATTCCCCAAGAAAAGACCAAGGTGAACCTGTCCTCGTTGATTCTAAATAATCCAAGCACCTGTAAGCCGGGTTCGGGCTGCTGTTGAACGATGCCATTCAGGAATTACATTTCAGAAACGATAGGAACCTTCGCGCTTGTCTTTTGCGGTACAGGTGCCATCATCATCAACCAGGAAACAGGCGGGGCTGTCACGCACGTCGGTATTGCCATGACCTTCGGCCTGGTTGTTACCGCTATGATTTTTGCCTTGGGTGATGTATCGGGTGCTCACATGAACCCGGCGGTTACGCTATCCTTTGCGGTGGCCAAGCGGTTCCCGTTTCGTGAAGTCATTCCATACGTATTGGCTCAAAGCGCCGGGGCTTTCATGGCCAGTGGACTGTTGAGACTCTGTTTCCCGAACAATGAATTCCTGGGTGCTACTTTGCCGGCCGGGAGTGAATGGCAATCCTTTCTTTTCGAGGTGATGCTCACCCTGATTCTGGTGATGGTCATTTTCAATGTGTCCATGGGGTCTAACGAGAAAGGAATAGCTGCGCCGATCGCCATAGGTAGTGTGGTTGGACTAGAGGCGATGTTTGCCGGCCCGATTTGTGGGGCATCGATGAATCCGATCCGATCCATCAGTCCGGCTGTCGTTTCTATGCATACGGAACACTTGTGGATCTACATCACGGCTCCGCTTGTCGGGGCTTTATTGGGAGTTTTCCTTCATCAATTGTTACATTTCCGGGAAGCATGAATGCTAATCTTACCCAATACTGCGACGAATTGATCGCTGAGTTCGCGTTGATCTCAGCAGAGAGAAAGCAATTGCTGGAGCGAATCGCCGCCTATATTCAGTCCAAGAAGGATCAGCATAAACCCGTCAACCTGATTTACATTTGTACCCATAATTCACGGCGTAGTCATTTCGGACAAATTTGGGCTCACGTTGCCGCCGACTATTTTCGCATCCCCCAAGTCCACACCTTTTCTGGCGGCACGGAAGCAACCGCTTTTCATCCCCATGCCATCCGTGCGTTGGAGCGTATCGGATTTCGAGTGACTGCAGTCGGTGAGGGCACTAATGCTGTTTACCAAGTATCGCACGACGACCAATCGGAGCCGAGTATGTGTTTTTCCAAGGTGTATGATAACCCGGCGAATCCCGCTTCAGACTTTGCGGCGATCATGACTTGCGGTGATGCAGAAGAGAATTGTCCGTTTATCCCCGGCGTGGAACTGAGGATCGGTACAACTTACGATGACCCGAAAGCCTTTGATAATACAACGTTGCAGGATGAAAAATACGATGAGCGTTGTCGCCAGATTGCGCGGGAAACTTTTTATGTTTTCTCAAGAGTCAACTAGGGTACGAGGAGTCATCAACTCTGTTTTCTCCCTTGAGACCATCGTCGACCTCCTCCAAGGCTAATCAGGGAAATAGAGTGGGAGCGCCAACCCACTGATTCCATAAAAAAACCCTACAATAACCGACAGAAAATAAGTCAGTCATTTTGTAGGGTTGTACCCGGAACAGGAATCGAACCTGCACGGCCGCAATGGCCAAGGGATTTTAAGTCCCTCGTGTCTACCAGTTCCACCATCCGGGCGAAAGGCGCGGCAAAGGTAGTTTACCGCTACGTATGTCCAAGGTCAGGACGTAGATTTTAATGCTTAGGACGCACGTAAAACACTCGTAGGGGCAAAAAAAAGCCCCCGTCGTTGGACGGGGGAGTGTGGAGCGGAAGACCGGGCTCGAACCGGCCACCC
>CAYWDY010000354.1:812-2605 GCA_964455985.1 uncultured Flavobacteriales bacterium | reverse complement strand
TTATTGGTTTACGGTTGGTTACCGTTGATTAATCTCTTTTCTTTCCACGACCACCGCCTGCTCCACCACGGCCACCACCGCTACCACCGCGACGGTCACCGCGACGGTCACCACGGTCACGACCGGTAGAGGTCAAGCCTTTCGGAGAAACAGAAGGTGCTCCGCTGCCGATGTTCGGCGACAAGTCACGCTTACCGTAAATCTCTCCTTTGCAGATCCACACCTTGCAACCGATTTTTCCATAAGAGGTTTGAGCCTCAGCAATGGCGAAGTCGATGTCGGCACGGAACGTATGCAGCGGAATGCGTCCGTCTTTGTACTGCTCCGTACGGGCAATCTCTGCACCACCCAAACGACCGGCTACCATGACACGAATACCTTCGGCACCCATGCGCATCGTCGAAGCGATGGCCATCTTGGCTGCACGACGGAAGGAAATACGGGCCTCGATCTGACGGCAGATGCCGTCTGCTACGAGTTGAGCATCCACTTCCGGACGTTTGATCTCGAAGATGTTGATCTGAACGTCTTTCTTCGTAAGCTTCTTCAACTCCTCTTTCAGTTTATCCACTTCCTGACCGCCTTTACCGATCACGATACCCGGACGAGCCGTATGCACCGTTACGGTGATGAGCTTCAAGGTACGCTCGATGACCACCCGGGCCACGCCGCCTTTAGCGAGACGAGCCGTCAGATATTTGCGGATTTTTTCGTCCTCCACCAGTTTGTCGGCGTATTTCTTACCACCATACCAGTTGGAGTCCCATCCGCGGATGATACCGAGTCGATTACCAATCGGGTTTGCCTTTTGTCCCATAGTTATGTGTTGAATTGCGGGGTTCTGTTTGTTGTTGAATTAGGCTGCGCTTTCAGATGCGTTTCCTTTAGCGGCCGGCATGGCGTCCAGCACGATCGTCACGTGGTTGGAACGTTTGCGTACACGATAGCCACGACCTTGAGGAGCCGGACGGAGGCGCTTCAGCATTCGGGCGCTGTCGACATTGATCGACTTCACCATCACTTTGCCTTCGTCGATCTTGTCTCCGGTCTTGGCTTCCCAGTTGGCAATAGCCGACTGAAGGAGCTTTTCCAAACGCTCGGCAGGTGCCTTGGCGTTGTAGCGGAGGATGTTCATGGCTTGCATGACTTCCTTGCCACGGATGAGGTCGGCGACAATGCGCATCTTACGTGGTGACGTAGGAACATTCACCAGACGCGCGATGGCCGTATTCTTCATGATCTCTTTGCGCTTCTCGGCGCTTTCACGTTTTCTGAGTCCCATGACGGAGCGTTCTTTTAATCGTTAATTAGGCGTTCTTGTTACCGCTATGACCGCGGAAGGTGCGTGTGGGAGCGAACTCACCAAGTTTGTGTCCAACCATGTTCTCGGTGACATACACCGGGATGAACTTGTTGCCGATGTGCACAGCGAACGTGTGACCGACGAATTCCGGAGAAATCATCGATGCGCGGGACCAGGTCTTGATGACCGTCTTCTTCTTTGATTCGTTCATCTTGGTGACTTTAGTCTCCAGGTGATGAGCGATGTAAGGACCTTTTTTGAGCGAACGAGCCATTGTTTATCTTACTTTTTCAGGTGTCCGTCAGGCGGCCTGCCGGACTACCGTAATAGGTTTATTTCTTTCTACTCTCGATGATGTATTTATTCGTCGGATGATTCTTGCGACGGGTCTTGCGGCCTTTAGCGTACAAGCCTTTGCGTGAGCGAGGATGTCCTCCCGATGCACGTCCTTCACCACCACCCATTGGGTGATCGACAGGGTTCATCGCCA
>CAYWDY010000354.1:0-802 GCA_964455985.1 uncultured Flavobacteriales bacterium | reverse complement strand
GCCACACCGCGGGTGCGAGGACGACGTCCAATCCAGCGGGAAGCACCAGCTTTACCCAAGGAAACCTTGTCGTGGTCAGGATTCGAAACCGTTCCGATCACTGCCATGCAAGAGCTCAGTACTTTGCGGGTCTCGCCGGAAGGCATCTTCAGGATAGCGTAATCACCATCGCGAGCGGCCAACTGGGCGTAACAACCTGCACTGCGGGCCATCACAGCACCCTGACCAGGACGCAATTCGATGTTGTGGATCAACGTACCCAGCGGAATGTCGCGCATGAAAAGGGCATTACCGATTTCAGGAGCAGCGCCGGTTCCGGAGACAATCGATTGGCCTACCTTCAAACCGGCAGGAGCTACGATATAACGCTTGTCACCGTCCTTGTAGTGCACCAGAGCGATAGGGGCCGAACGGTTCGGATCATACTCGATGGTCTTGACCATACCGGCTACACCGTGGTTCTCACGCTTGAAGTCGATGAGACGGTACATCTTACGATGACCGCCACCGATGTAGCGCATCGTCATCTTACCGTCCGCATTACGTCCGCCGCTGCGCTTCTTGCGCACCAACAGGCTCTGTTCCGGCTTTCCAGCCGTCAGATCGTCGTAATTGTCCACCAGCTTATGACGCTGGCTGGGGGTCATGGGGCGAAGTTTGTTCACTGCCATAGTCTGTTCCCTCCGTATTAAATGTTGCTATAGAAATCGATGGTGTCGCCTTTCTTCAGGGTGACAATCGCCTTCTTGATGATTCCAGTACTGCCCGACACGAAGCCGGTTTTGGTATACCTCTGCTTGCG
>CAYWDY010000353.1:1177-2613 GCA_964455985.1 uncultured Flavobacteriales bacterium | reverse complement strand
TACACCATTCGATACCTACTTGCTTGACGTCTTTATCGGATGAACATCCTTCGATTGCCTCGATGAGCTCATGCGGAATATCCACGTGGAATATCTTAGGCAAAGCCGTGAGCTGTTTGGCGGTCGTAATCGGTTTGATGCCCGGAATGATCGGGACGTTGATGCCGTTTTCTCTACAGCGATTCACAAACTCGAAATACCGGTTGTTGTCAAAGAACATCTGCGTGACGATGTAATCGGCACCGGCGTCTATTTTCGCTTTCAGGTATTGGAGGTCCTTGACTAAGTTCGGTGATTCGAAATGTTTCTCCGGGTAACCGGCGACACCGATGCAGAAATTAGAAGGGCTGACATCCTTCAAGTCTTCATCGAGGTATTTGCCGCGGTTCATGTTTACGGCTTGCTCGACCAAGTCGAGGGCATAGCGGTGTCCGTTCGGGTGGGGTTCGAAGACCGGTTCGGATTTGATGGCATCACCGCGAAGCAGTAACACGTTATCGATACCAAGAAAACTAAGGTCGATCAAAGCATTCTCGGTCTCTTCCTTGGAAAAACCGCCGCAGATGATATGCGGTACGGTGTCAACGCGGTAATGGTTGATGATGGCAGCGCAGATGCCTACCGTTCCGGGTCGTTTACGCATGGAGATCTTTTCCAGCAGCCCGTTCGGATGTTTCTTGTAGATGTACTCTTCGCGGTGATAGGTCACATCCACGAAGGCGGGTTTGAACGCCATGATCGGATCCAGGATGTCATAAATGCTTTGGATGCCTTTACCCTTGAGCGGTGGCAGGATTTCTACGGAGAAGAGCGTCTTCCCGGCGGCATTTTTCAGGTGTTCAGTGACCTTCATATTCGGCAGCGAATTTCGCAAAAATATCAGTTGACTGCCCCGGTTATTTTCAGATAAGCTGGGTAGTTATTCGTTTAGGTCAATCTTCTAAAAACCCGTTGCAGGGCATTTTGTTTATTTTGCACACGGGATTCAAGCATCGAATCCATTGACCATGAATGCCACGGCTGCCCCACGTAATTTCGGTTTGGATCTCTTCCGCGCCGTAGCCATACTACTGGTCGTGCTTTCTCACGGCAGTTTTTTACTGGATGATACGCCCTTGGACGGTTTTCCATTTTTTAAAACGGTCGATGGCGTCGATCTTTTCTTTGTCTTGAGTGGATTCCTAATCGGTGGAATCCTTTTGAGTGACATCGAAAAGTTCCCCACTTTTGGAATCGGGCAGACATTCAGTTTTTGGAAACGAAGATGGTTTCGTACCCTTCCGAATTATTACCTCATTCTGGCGATCAATCATTATATCGTGAGTCGCGGCATCATTCAGGAAGACATCACGCACTTCAATTCTTCGTTCCTCTATTTCTTTCAGAATTTCAATAAGCCCTTTACCGATTTTTTTTGGGAGTCGTGGAGTCTTTCC
>CAYWDY010000353.1:0-1167 GCA_964455985.1 uncultured Flavobacteriales bacterium | reverse complement strand
AGTGGTTCTACGTGATTACGCCGTTGTTCCTGATCCTGCTGCTGCGGTTGACTACACCCAAGCGGGCGTTTTTGTCTATCACCCTGCTGCTGATGACTTTCTCGGTGATTTGGCGCTACTTGCATCGCAATCCGCAGATCGATGAGTTTTGGTTTGATGTATCCTTCCGTAAAGTGGTGTTGTGCAGGCTGGACAGTATCGCTTTCGGACTTCTGGCCGCTTGGATCCATCGTTTCCGTCATGATCTGTGGACGCGAATGAAAGGACCGGCCGCCATTGTCGGTGCCGTACTCTTGTATTTCGTGTCTCATCATGCTACTTCAGCAGGTAGCCTGTATCGTCAGGTGGTCCTCCTCACCCTGACGCCGTTGGCTGCCATGCTTCTCTTGCCGTGGGCCGAGCAGTTGCCCTCATTCAACAACCGCTTGGCGCGTGCCGTTACCCACATCAGTAAGATTTCCTATTCCATGTACCTGGTCAATCTGGCCCTCGTGGCGGAGGTGATTCGGGATAATTTTCCGCCGCAGAACTCCAACGATGCGATGATGAAGTACGGAATCTATTGGCTGGTTGTCATTGCGCTTTCGACCTTGATTTACCGATTTTTCGAAAAGCCGGTCATGGACCTTCGAGACCGGCTCTGAGCGGGCTTTCCGTTCGGTCGCCTGCTGAATTTTGATTACCTTTGCGTCCGGTTCTATCCGAACCCGAATAAGTTCCTCTAAATCAAACAGTTGTCCATTTTCCGGTGAAGAATATCCGCAATTTCTGCATCATCGCCCACATCGACCACGGTAAATCCACCTTGGCCGACAGGCTATTGGAGTATACGAAGACGATCTCCAAAAAGGATTTGCAGAATCAGGTCCTCGACGACATGGACTTGGAGCGTGAGCGTGGCATCACCATCAAGAGCCACGCCATTCAGATGGAATACACGTACAAAGGGGAGAAGTACATCTTGAACCTGATCGATACGCCGGGTCACGTCGATTTCTCGTACGAGGTCTCTCGCGCCATCGCTGCTTGTGAAGGAGCGTTGTTGGTGGTTGATGCTGCTCAAGGCATCCAGGCACAAACAATTTCAAACCTCTACCTCGCCCTTGAAAACAACCTGACCATCGTTCCAGTGTTGAACAAGATCGATTTGCCCAGTGCCAATCCGGA
>CAYWDY010000352.1:0-2622 GCA_964455985.1 uncultured Flavobacteriales bacterium | reverse complement strand
CATGGGCTCACCCTGGCTATGGCCGTGGTTCCCGAAGAGATTCCGGTAGCCGTTTCGGCATTCATGGCTCTCGGTGCTTTTCGAATGGTGCGAAAACGAATTCTGGTCAGACATCCTCAAACGGTCGAAGCCTTGGGCGCGGCTACTGTCATTTGTGTCGATAAGACGGGCACCATCACGGCTAACCGGATGCATGTCGAATCGATTTACGTTCACAAGACACGAACACTGGTCGATGATTTTTCAACTCCTCCGGAGGAGTCATCATTATCCTTGGTCCGTATCGCTGAGCTGGCTTCAGAACGAGATGCTTTTGATCCTATGGAACAAGCGATCATTCGTTTGTCCAAGGAAATCGGTTTGCCACGACGTGACCAGGATCCTGTCAAGGAATATCCGTTATCCGGCGTATTGCCTCGCATGACGCACGTTTTTCGTCAAGATAATGGTGAGTATGTGATTGCAGTCAAAGGAGCTGCTGAAGGAATTTTATCGGATTGCGACTTGTCGGCGGAGGAGCGAACTGTTATCGAAGGACATCTTCATCATCTATCTGCTAAAGGTTTTCGTTTGCTGGCTATTGCCGAAGGGGTTTGGTCGAAAGAGAAGGTGTTGCCGGAGGACCAATTCGATTTCCCGCTTCGCCTGCATGGTTTATTGGCCTTGAGTGATCCGGTGAAGCCTAACATTCCCGATGTATTGGCATCCTTCCGACAGGCCGGCGTCGATGTGAAGATGATCACCGGCGATTATCCCGCCACTGCCAGTCATATCGCGGCTGTCGCCGGTTTCCCACGCCCCAATCGCGTGGTTACGGGACAGCAGGTCCAAGACATGACCTCAGACGAATTGGCTCAGGCGGTACAAGATGTGGAGGTGTTTGCCCGAGCCCGTCCGGAAACCAAGATGCGATTGATAGAAGCGCTCAAAGCAAGTGGAGAAGTGGTAGCCATGACCGGCGACGGCGTTAATGATGCGCCGGCCTTGAAAGCAGCCCATATCGGCGTGGCCATGGGTAAGCGCGGTAGTGAAGTCGCACGGCAATCCTCTTCGTTGGTTTTGTTGGATGATGACCTTTCTGCCATGGTTGAAGCCATCGCCGACGGACGCAGGATTTACAGCAACATCAAGAAAGCGATTCAGTACATCATTTCCATTCACATTCCCATACTGTGCCTCGTTGTCGTACCATTGGTGTTGGGCTGGGAGTACATCAGCTTGTTCACGCCGATACATATCATCTTCATGGAAATGGTCATGGGTCCCACCTGCAGCATTGTGTTTGAGAACGAACCGCTGGAGGCGCATGTCATGCGTCAGCGGCCCAAGAAGTTCACGACGCGATTATTCAGTCAGCAAGAACTGGCACGTCCTATCTTGCAAGGACTCGTCATAGCCCTGGTCATGTTAGTCGGAGTGCGCATCGGTTCCGAATATGGTTTGTCGGAGCCGATCATCCGCACCATGACCTTTATCGCACTCATGACAGCAAACGGTATGTTGACACTCACTGGCCGTAGTCATGAATTCACCTTGTGGACCACGCTTCGGTATCCGAATCGACTGCTTGTAGTGGCGCTGCTGCTGACGTTTTTGATCACTACTGCCTTGCTGTGGGTTCCATTCTTGCGCAACTTGTTCACCTTCGAGCGGCTTACTGCAGGCATGGTCATCCTCTCCATGGGCGTCGGAATAGTCTCGGTCATCTGGATTGAAGGGTATAAATGGCTTAAAAGACGCTAAAAGTGTCTTTTTAACGCGTTTTTTGTGGAGATTTTTTTGAGGCAAGTCCTTCCGTGTCGATATGGGTGTCTTATTTTTGAGACACTATGAGTAAGCCCTCGATTCCTAAAGGAACCCGCGATTTTCTTCCCGATACGATGGTGCGTCGGAATCATATTTTCGACGTAATCCGATCCACCTATCGTCGGTACGGGTACGCTGAAATCGAGACGCCAGCCATGGAAAACCTTGCCTCCTTGGAAGGTAAGTATGGGGAAGAAGGCGACAAGCTGTTGTTCCGTGTGCTCAACTCCGGTCCTGTGCTGGAGGAATTACGCCATGTCCAGGAACCTAAGATTTCTGATCTGTCCGAAAAAGGATTGAGGTATGATCTCACGGTTCCGTTCGCCCGCTTCGTGGTCATGCACCAGCATGAGCTGACCTTCCCATTCAAGCGCTTCCAAATACAACCCGTCTGGCGGGCTGACCGCCCTCAGAAAGGACGTTACCGCGAATTCTATCAGTGTGATGCCGATGTCGTCGGCAGTGAATCGCTGCTGAATGAGGTGGAGTTGATCCGTATTATCCTCGATGTCTTTGACACCTTCAAGCTCGGCGTTCAAGTCAAGTTGAATAACCGAAAAATACTGGCTGGCATTGCGGATGTCCTGGGTGAGTCAAGCCGTCTGGTTGATTTTACCGTAGCGTTGGATAAATTGGATAAGATTGGTTTGCAGAAAGTCAATGAAGAGCTGATCAACCGTGGGCTTTCTGAAACGGCGGTGCACCGTCTCCAGCCGATCCTTGCCTTGTCGGGTAGCAATCAACAGCGACTTGAGGTACTGGCTGAATTCCTGCAGTCCAATGACACCGGCCGGAAGGGCGTTGATGAATTGCGAA
>CAYWDY010000351.1:0-2633 GCA_964455985.1 uncultured Flavobacteriales bacterium | reverse complement strand
AATTCGAAATAGACAGATACATCTTATCCGGGTTACCCACCTACGAGCCCTTGGTAGATGGGTCGGGTGACTTGGGGATTTCACCAGACCGACGGAGTCGATTGTATCGTTTGGGATTCGATGCACTTTGTTGGATGGATGTGAGAGAGGCGAAAACGCTGGTTCGCGGCTGGTTGAGCCAACGACTATCAGAGCCTGATCGTTACGAGGGTCATTCGTTATCGAGGCGCATACGAAACATGTTGTGGTGGTACGACCGAAATGGATCGGATCAGCCGGAATTGCTGTCCGTGATTCATCAGGAATGGAAATACTTGTGCCGCAATCCGGAGTATCACTTACGCAACAATCACCTGCTGGAAAACGCGCTGTCCATGGTTATGGGTGCGCTCTATTTCAAGGACGATGCGCAACGGAATAAATCCTTGCTGCTGTTGGATCGGACTTTATCGGAACAGATCCTGGATGATGGAGCGCACGTGGAAGGGTCGCCCTATTACCATCATTTATGTTTACAGGGATTGTTGGAATTATTGCTGATTCAGAAAATAGAAGACAAGATCGGCGTGGCGCGAAATCGCACGTACCGGGACATGGCAGCACGTATGTTGGGCTGGTCGGATTCTATGCGGTTTACTTCCGGCCGTTATCCGGTGGTGAACGATAGTGTCGAGCAGCCTTGGCCGTCATTCTCCACGTTGCAATCACTGGCTTCGTCTGTAGGTATCCATCCGATACAGGCTTCACTTTCCGCCAGCGGATTCAGGATGATGCGAAGTGCACGCATGGAATTATTCCTGGACATCGGAGGCCTATCGCCTCGCTATGCGGTCGGTCATCAGCATGCCGACGTGTTCAACACGTTGATGGAAATAGATGGACAGCCGTTGTTGGTGGAAGCCGGAGTTTCCACCTATACGGTGGGAGGCCAACGCCATTTCGAGCGTTCAACGTCAGCACATACTACCGTATCGTTAGGTGAACACAACCAAGCCCGTCCAATCGGGTCCTTCCGTTTTGGTCAATTGCCTGTTGTAAAAATAGTAACCGATCGGTCCGACTTAGTGGAGGCCATTCACGACGGGTTTTCATCGATGGGCTTTTATCACCGTAGAAAATGGGAAATGAACGATGATGAAGTGGTGATTACGGATGACCATGCTGGCAGTGCCGTCATGGGAATGTCAGCGTATTTTCATGTTCATAAAAATGCTATGAAGCATTTAGCAGGGCAAGAGCTAATTACTAGGTTTGCCCGGATTCGATTTGAAGGAAGCACGTCTGTCAGTTGGGAAGAATCATCGCGTTCGACCTCCTTTCATCATCACGAACGGATGATTACTGTACGTGTTGATTTTGACCGGCGACTTCGAACGATCATCACGCTAAATCAACTGCATGAAACGACTGCATATACTCACTCCGCACTTCGCACCGGAGAATAATGCAGCGGCCCAGCGGCTGAACGCCCTGGCGATTACTCTTTCCAAGCGTTTCGATGTTCATGTATATACACTTTCTGCACGCGGTGTAAAACCGCTTCAGTCGGAATCCAAGATTGCCGACGGGTTGACGGTGCACGCTACGTATCTGCCGGCCTATTCAAAACGTTCATTCGTGTGGCGCGCCATCGTAGAGTTTTTTTATTCCTTCCGTCTTGCTTTCATAGCTTCTCGGCAACGGTGCGATCTCGCCATCGTCACCGCGCCGTTCATGTTCATGATTCCAGCCGGGGCGTTATTTCTTCGAGGTACACGACGTTGGTTGGATATCCGTGATATCACGTGGAGTTATCTACCGTCCCGCTCCGTATTCCAACGGCTGGTCAAGAATCTTTTCCGTCGCTTGATGAATACTGGTATCCGTTCCTATGAAAGGATATGGGTTACCAACGAAGCCGAGCGCCGGATCATCGAGCAACAGGCATCCATACCCGCTTCTCGCATCTCAGTTTTAAGCAACGGTGTTTCTCGTTACCGGTTCGACCGCTTGACCACCGTTCGATACCACGAACCGGAACACCCGTTCGTCATCACCTACATTGGTAATGTAGGTGACGGTCAGGATCTTCGTCCGTTGCTCTTTGCGGTGAAAGACATGCCTCATGTCAAAGTCCAAATCATCGGTGACGGAATCGATTGGGAGGCTATTCGCGATTTAGTTCGAAAAGAAAATATCAAGAACGTGCGATTGTTCGGTGCGATGAACTGGACGCGCATCCTGCCATATTATCAGACATCTTCCGTTCTGTTTGGCAGGTTGAGTATGAATTACCGTACGGCTGTTCCCAGCAAACTGTATGAATACCTCGCTACCGGGCTACCCATTCTGTTTCAGGGAAGGGGAGAGGCCGTGCGTATGCTTCAGGGATTTGAAAACACGTTCATCGTTGAGGAAGAGAACAGTCAGGTGTTACGTCGCATGATTCAGAAGTTGATCATCCTTTGTCCGGAGCGCTCTTACCCCAACCTGTTAAAGATCCAGGAGAATTTTGTCCGTGAGACGGTCTTGAACGCCGCCTTGGAAACCGTGTTGGAGGCGTTGGGCGAACCGACTGAATCGGCGTACGCCAAGGAATCACCGCAACTCGAACCTCAGCTTTGAGGTTGGTGGAGCGTGCTTTTTTCGTAAAA
>CAYWDY010000350.1:0-2661 GCA_964455985.1 uncultured Flavobacteriales bacterium | reverse complement strand
CAACCTAATTAGCTTTGCTGGATACCCATCAGTTGTAATTAGATCATCACTTTCTGGTAAAATATCAGCAGTAAAAAATCCAGAAGAAAAAGACACCGTAATTAATCTTTTAAAAGATTTAGAATCAGAGAATATATCAAGTCTGCCACACTCATATTTCTCAGTTGCTAATGGATCAGAGGTATATTCCGGAGAATATCTTGAGGGAGAGTCTGAATACCTGATTTTTGCCAGAATTCAAGTAGATGATATATGTAGATTATCAGTCTTACAACCAGAGATATTAGAGGTCTCTCAAACTAGTTTAGTTTCCCCAGGTGATAGAGTTATACTTATTGTAAAAAATATACTTCCATATTTCAAAGTAGAAATACTTGGTAAAAAAGCAAAAATAGAAAGTGTTGAAAAAATTGCCTTAAATACTAGCAGGGTTACTGTAGTTGTTCCTGAAAATATACTATCTTTTGTAAAGGATGACTGCGGAATCATATTATACAACGGTAATCAAATCTTAAACAAGGGTGAGTTAGATTTAGGATATAGACTGGCCGAAGAGTTAAATGTTATTGCTGCCGGCCTTCTAAGCTATGGAACAAATCAATTTGATAAATTTAAAGAAAAATATATTGAAGGACCGCTAAAATTTATATCATCAGTTTTAGATGCAAATGTAATAAAAGATTTTCTTACAAATTTTTGTAACTTATCATTTCATATAACTGTAGATTTAAATTTATCACTTCAGGGGTTTAAACAGTTATTAATTCCGATAAAAGTTATATTTTGTATAATTGATGTCATATGTAACTTATTTAACCCATTTCAGTTGCCTTTAGCAATAATTAGATTATTTGAGTGCTTATATGATTTGGTATTAATGCTTCCTCAAATTTCTATACCAGTAATGTTCTTTAGTTTGCTTATACATATATTAGATTTGCTTGAATGTGTAATTGTTAAGGTGTTAAATTTTATTGTTATAATAAACTTAACAATAGATGCAATTGCTACAATTTTGGCATCAGATAAAATATCATTTAGAGAACTACTTGTACTGGAGGAGATGCTGACAAAATATGTCATATCTCTGGATGCAGACTTAGAGGTTATGACCCCAATAGTTCAAATACTATCTTTGTTTATGCAACTACTTCAAATAACATTTAGATTTCCCTGCTCAGTAGGTCCAAATTCAGAAGATGCACCATGTGGAATAACCGGATTTGATTTAGGAGCAATGGTTTCTGGTTTGATTGCGGCACCATCTGGTTCTGCACCAAATATAAAATATAACTTTGAAACAAAATATATGATACCAGTTTGTCAGCCATTTACAAGGTCACCATCCGAAACTGTTACGCCACCATCTTATTTATCAGCAATTGAACCAGAAAGGTCTCCAACGGAAGTTATATTTTCAGAGTCAACATATGTAAATGGTAATTACTTTGAAAAAAATTATTTTAATCCAGAAACTTTAAGAAAAAAAGAATCTTCATATAATTCTGAACTTGATCCCATAAATGATATAAATACAGATACTTACGTATCGCTGGCAGCATCTTATACCAAAAGAGTTAAAAAATTATCATCAACACAATCTGTGGTATTTAAATTTTCAGAAAGAACATGGAAGAGTAATTTTCCACTTGATACATTTGATGCTCAAATAATTGATGAAAATAAAGCATTTGATACTCCAATATCTTTATTAAATAAGGATGGAAATAATATAGAGACAGCATTTTCAAGCTTTACTGGAAATTTTTATAGTCAGCTAGATGGAAAAAATTTAGTCACAATAAATAGTGATAGTTCCGGTAATCGTTATGGAACGGTCAATCCATTAAAATTAAAAATAAGTCAAAATGGTGTAGAGATAGAGCGTGTTTTCAATACCATCCCTGCAATGGTAATTCTGGATGAAGATTTTAATACCTACTACATAGAAGATGGTGGGATTATTTTTGATACATATCAAGAGTTAGGTGGAGCTCCAGTTACTGGAATTAGGGAAATTAGAGCAACTATAATAAATGAAAAATCATCTAGACCAGAATCTTTCTCTAAGGAAGATGAGGTTACTGGAGAAGATGAGGATGGAAACCCAATAGTAAAAAATATTTTTGATCTTCCTCAACTATACTTCGTTGATACTAGGGTTGCCGCAGAAGCAATTCAGTCAAAATGTGAAACTGCTTCAATAAATCAACTTCCATTAGATATTGGTGATGGTACTGGTGGATCAGATTCAATTGAAAAAGTAACAAAATGCATAGGTGATTTTTTAAGTTCGGTAAAAAATCAAACATCTTCAATTAAAAATAGTTTGAGTTTAGGATCATTACCAAATAAAGTCTCCCAGGATACAGTAGAGGCAGCATACCTTAACTTGGTCAATTGTGTAAAAGAAAGTATTGATGATGTTTGTTCTTTGGTTGTGAATCCACTTAATACATCGTTTAGACTACTAGAAGATAATGAATATGATAGGATTTTACCAGATACCTCCTTGTCCGATACAACGCTTTCTGGGTTTGAATCTGATGGTCCTCCATTAACTGGAGCAAGAGAATTTGCTGCAGGTATAGGAGATTCTGTTGATGTAGTAGTAGGAAGCTCTGCCAGTATATTATTAATACCCAGAGATAGCTATGATAA
>CAYWDY010000349.1:258-2669 GCA_964455985.1 uncultured Flavobacteriales bacterium | reverse complement strand
GGGGTATCAATGATGTTCAGTTTGAATTTGTCGCCACGGTAGTTCCAGAAGCAGGTGGTGGCAGCCGAGGTGATGGTGATACCACGCTCTTGCTCTTGAGCCATCCAGTCCATGGTGGCCGCTCCGTCGTGCACTTCTCCAATCTTGTGCACTACGCCGGTATAATAAAGGATACGCTCGGTCGTCGTCGTCTTGCCCGCGTCGATGTGGGCAGCGATACCGATGTTGCGCGTGTATTTGAGGTCTTTGCTCATTTGATTAGTTATCCGTTAATCGTAACGATAGTTTTTCTTTGTTCGCGATAACCGGACACTTTGAGCGGAGCTCAGTTATCCAGTAGAGTCTTGCACGTTAACTGCGGCAAGTCAGTGGGTTATCCCGTAAAAGAAAGAACTTCGTTGTTTTACTTTATTCTTGAACCGCATCGCCGAAACGAGGCGGGCACTCGTTACTCTTACTAGTCAGCTTTCTTAGGCACGGAAGTGCGAGAAAGCTTTGTTGGCTTCAGCCATACGGTGGGTATCTTCCTTCTTCTTCATGGCAGCACCTTCACCTTTGGAAGCAGCAATGATTTCACCAGCCAAACGGTCCGCCATCGTTTTTTCGTTACGGCTGCGGGAGTAGCTGATCATCCATTTGATCGAAAGACTGATACGACGGTCCGGACGGATTTCACTCGGAATCTGGAACGTAGCACCACCTACACGACGGCTTTTCACCTCTACGGTAGGCATGATGTTGGTCATCGCCTTCTTCCAGGTATCCAAACCGTTTTCTTTGGTCTTCTCCTCTACACGGCTGATCGCATCATAGAAGAGCGAATAGGCCGTATTCTTTTTACCGGAATACATCATCATGTTCACAAAACGCGTTACTAACGTATCGTTGAACTTGGGATCCGGAAGCAGAATGCGCTTTTTAGGTTTTGTCTTACGCATGGAATTAGACGGGTATTATGCTGTATCTGTTATCAGTTAATTCTTATTTCTTGCCGGCAGGAGCTCCTGCTTTCGGACGCTTAGCGCCATACTTGGAACGCTGCTGCTTACGACCGTCAACACCAGCCGTATCCAACGAACCACGGACGATGTGGTAGCGAACTCCCGGAAGGTCTTTAACACGACCACCGCGGATCAACACGATCGAGTGCTCCTGAAGATTGTGTCCTTCACCCGGAATGTATGCCGTCACCTCGAATTTGTTCGTCAAACGAACACGAGCCACTTTGCGCATCGCAGAATTAGGCTTCTTAGGCGTCGTCGTGTATACACGGGTGCATACACCGCGGCGCTGCGGACATGACGCCAATGCAGGCGACTTACTCTTGTCGATCAGTTTCTCGCGTCCTTTGCGGACCAACTGGGATATTGTTGGCATTCGTTTAGCGTTCTTTCGGGTTATTCTTCAATCAATTAAGCCTATTAGGGCCTATTTTCGGGAACGCAAAGGTACCAATAGTTCTCTATCTACCAAATGGTGTGGA
Organism: uncultured Flavobacteriales bacterium; assembly: GCA_964455985.1. Lineage (GTDB taxonomy): Bacteria > Bacteroidota > Bacteroidia > AKYH767-A > 2013-40CM-41-45 > Pollutiaquabacter. The sequence continues at coordinate 1,186 of CAYWDY010000349.1, read as the reverse complement.
TAAAATATTTTACACAAAATCACCTTATTGGACCCTTTAAGGCCGGAATTTGAACCCGGAAAACAATTAAACCCTCCATTAATTATTCAATATTTTGATTATCAATTAATTGTAAAATTATTGGGATGTGAGGGTCACTACCCATGAAAAAAGCGGTCACACCGGACCGCCTTCAGAAATACATTGAAACCGAATGGAACGAGCCTTAGGCGACTTTCAACCGACTCACATTTGACCGGTCGAACTTCTCCCGGGCATAGGTAAGCGTCAGGTGGAACTCCTTACCCGACTTGCCCGAAGGTATCTCATACATTGCATCCAGGAGAATGGCTTCGCAGATTGAACGAAGCCCCCTGGCCCCTAGCTTGAACTCGAACGCCTTCTCCACAATGAAATCCAGCACCGACTTATCGACCTCCAATTGAACACCCTCCAACTGGAACAACTTCTCGTATTGACGCATCAAGGCGTTCTTCGGCTCCGTCAAAATGGACCGTAGCGTGACCTTGTCCAGCGGATCAAGATGGGTAAGCACCGGCAAGCGACCGATCAGCTCGGGTATAAGTCCAAACGACTTCAAATCCGCCGGACTGATGTACTGCAGATAGTTTGCCTTGTCCAACACCTCTTTCTCCTTACCCGTATTAAATCCAATTGCGTTTGTGTCCAATCGACGGGCAATCTTTTTATCTATTCCATCAAAAGCCCCTCCGCAGATGAAGAGGATATTGGTGGTATCTATCGTGATCATCTTCTGCTCCGGGTGCTTGCGTCCGCCTTGAGGCGGAACATTCACCGTAGAACCCTCTAACAATTTCAATAAGGCTTGTTGAACTCCTTCCCCACTCACGTCGCGGGTGATGGATGGATTGTCCCCCTTGCGGGCGATCTTGTCGATCTCATCGATATAAACCACCCCGCGTTCCGC
>CAYWDY010000349.1:0-248 GCA_964455985.1 uncultured Flavobacteriales bacterium | reverse complement strand
CCACATATCCTGCCTCGGTCAGTACCGTGGCATCAGCGATGCAGAATGGAACGTTAAGCATCTTGGCGATGGTGCGTGCCAGCAAGGTCTTACCTGTACCGGTCTCGCCCACCAACAGGATGTTCGACTTTTCGATCTCCACCTCATCCTGTTTTTTGAGTTTGCTGGAAATACGCTTGTAATGGTTGTAGACCGCCACGGCCAATACCTTTTTGGCGTCATCCTGACCAATCACGTATTGGTCCAGA
>CAYWDY010000348.1:0-2675 GCA_964455985.1 uncultured Flavobacteriales bacterium | reverse complement strand
CGACAAGGTACGTTTGCTGAAAATCTTAGCAGGAGATTTCCTGATAAACGATTTCAAATAGAATTTGGACAAACGATGGTTGCCCACCAAGGCGGCATGAAGACTGATATAGCTTAATCGATCGGCTTCAAAGCGACTCATGTCTTTACCAATGAATTGTCGAACAGCATCATCGGCAATGGCCAGTCGAAGAAAAGCCAAAATTCGTTTTTCGATTTTTGAGACATTTCCTTCCTCCATGCTTCGGCCGACATGTTGCACAAGTACCGAAGTCACGTCATTGATATGGTGAATGGGAAATCTAGCTGCCAAACGTAGCCAAAGCTCATAATCCTCCGTACCGCTTAATTCCTTGATGGTGCTGAACGGGTGCGATAGGATCAACTCCCTTCGAACAAAAAGTCCCTGGCAGCCGATTACGTTCCGATGTTTGAGAATCTCGTTGGTCAAAGGAGGCAAGGTCTCTGCCTTCTCCAAAAGCCTTCCGTTTTCAGACCTGATTTCGAATCCGAAATGAAAAATATCCCAGTTGGGGTTCTGCTCCAGGCAGCGAATGGCCTTAGTCACTGTATGCTCGAGGATATAATCATCCGAGTCTATAAAACTCACAAATCGTCCACGGGCCATGTTGACGCCTGTATTTCTGGCTACTCCCCTTTCCTGATTAACGGTTTTGATGTACTTGATTCTGGAATCTTCAAAACGTTGAACTATGCGCGCGGTATCATCAGTACTGCCATCATCCACAATAATCAACTCCCATGAAGGATGATCCTGATTCAGGACAGACTGAATGGCCGTGCCAATCAGAGCAGCCCTGTTATACGTTGGAATGACAAAAGAAACCCAAGGTTTGTCAGAGCTCATAATAGGTCAATGAGTTTTGTACCATAAGCTGAATATCAAAGTTATTCTTTACATCCGATTTGCCCTTTTCTGCCAGCCTTTTTCCCAAGTCTGGTTGTTGAATCAATGGCGTAAGGGTAAGCCGTATGGAATCCGACGACTGATAATCAGCCACCAAGGCGTTGACACCATGCCGTATGAAGGAATGCGCGATACCGGATAAGGTAAAAACAGATGGCACTCCGGCTGCCAGAGCCTCTACGTATACCTGACCAAAGGCCTCAGCATGGGCATCAATGGGCACATGTATGAAATAATCAAAGCCTGCCATAAGCGCCGGACCGTCGGATTCAAATCCTATTTCCGTGTAGGATCCTGAAGGCAATGCGCTTATTATTTCTTTGATTTCGTGGGAGAAATCGCCTTGGGCATTAGCTAAGACCAAATGGAGGTTGGGATAATCGAGAAGTAGGGATTGGAAGGCCGGTATGATGTATTGTATTCCTTTCCAATGCGTATAACGAGAAATGACTCCCACGTAAGTTTTTCCCTCTGGAATACCATGGCGATGCCTGACATCCATGATCCGTTCTTTCGGTATGTTAGTAAAAGCATCCAGATCAAATCCATGGTTAAGTATGTGGACCTTGTCTGGTGAAACACCTTCCTGATGAACTAGAATGTCAGCGATACTCTGGCTGACTGCGAAGATGCTATCGGATAAGCGGTTGATATACCGGTCATACTTGACCGCGTGTGGATAGTAGATATGATGATGACTGGCATGATGCCGGGTATGGACACGACGTTTGACACCTGCCCAGTATGCTGCAGTAAGTCCGATCAAAGATGCATCGAACAAATGCGTATGCACCAAACTAGGCCGAAGCTTCCGAATGAGCGAATAGGTCTTTAGCAGAGCGGATGGTATTCCAAACTTGGATCCATAGTTTATATAATAGCAAGGAATTCCTTCAGCCTCCAGTTGATGTTGCAATTCCGGTTTCGTTGGATGAAGAAACAGGATAGTGAATGTTGTTCCTGTTTTCTTTAATTCCCGGAAATACCAATATAGCGGCAAACTTTTATCAACCAAGGAAACGATGTACAATATGGATTTTCCCGGCATCATCCAGTTTTCTTTTTCATTTCTCCGGAATATCCTAGGTAGGCATAATACCCGATGAGTCGGTGACAAAAAAAGGAATAATAGTTATCCCACGAGATCTTATTGGGCCATTTTTCTAAAATTCGAATAAGCGTATTCATGAAAGGACTGACTATGAGATAGAGCATCCTTACCCAAAAAGAATAACTGATGGCCTGGTCATCATAGCCGATCTTGACGGCATGCGCACGGGTGATCGCATTATTTCGCGTTCGCTCTAAAAAACCACGCAAAACGGTTTTATTGACTTCATGGTGATAGGCCAGTACCGTAGTATCGATAAAGCAGGGAATACTTGCTTTAATAAGCCGGCTGGAAAAATCATAGTCTTCAAAGCCGGCTAAGGGAAAACTCGAATCATAACCATTAACGCTTGCGTAAACGGATTTGGGAATCAGCAAGGTCGCTCCCGCCAGATTCCGGGTTGGAAACACTTCCATTTCTTTCCAAGGCAAGCCCCGGCTCCATCCTTTCATGGTCGTAAATCCTATCGAAGTCAAAAAACGACCAAAAGGAGTGCCCAGTATCTCAGCCTGCAAATCGGGAGGATATACCCAGTTGAAATTGTACACTGCCGTCATACCGGAATAGACATGATGTTTCACCCGATCAGCCAGTTCTTGATTCACCCACATGTCATCATCCAGAAACCAAAGCCATT
>CAYWDY010000347.1:723-2693 GCA_964455985.1 uncultured Flavobacteriales bacterium | reverse complement strand
TTGGAGCTGATGAATTTAATCCGTATACTTGTACTTCAATCACGAAGCACAAAGGGGTTCTCCCGCAGTTTTACGTTCAGCTTCGTTCCACACCTACCCTTATCCTTCCACTTCTCTTCCTTCGGAATTTGTTGTGTTGATTCCTAAACACTCCCTCACCTTATACCTATTCAATAATTATACGACCTGAAATAGGCGTATTCCATTCCCTCTATGTACGACATTCTTTCATTAAACGACAAGCTGGTCAACGAACTCAAAGAGATTGCCCGGCAGATGAACATTCCTCAGTTCGAGACCCTGCGTAAGCAAGACCTGATTTACAGAATTTTGGATCAGCAAGCCCTGCAGCCATCTTCGGCACCTGTCAAGGATAAACCCGCGCCTAAAACACCAAGAGGTCCGCGTGAACAGAAGGAGCCCAAAGAGCCTCGTGCCAAGTCGGCAGCAGAAGAACCCAGTGATCGACCAAAGCGCAAGCGGGCAGTCCCTGAAAATCCCGATGCGCCGGTAGTGGAAAAAGCGGCGGAGAAGGCTCCTGAAAAAGTGACCGTTCAACCCAGTGTACGTGTTCCCTTGGCCCGTCCTGAGCGTCGTCCAGTTGCACCACCTGCCGGTGCGGGAACGCCACAGGAAAGAAATGGCGGCACAACCGACTCTGCTGCGGCAGCACCTGCTCCACCCCAACAGCATCATCAGCATCAGCCGCAACAACATCAATCGCAGCAGCACCAACACCAAAACCAGCAACACCACCAAAATCAAAACCAACATCAGCATCAAAACCAGCACCAGCATCGGAACCAATTCCAGCAGGGTCAGCAGCAACAGCGTTTTGATAACGATCGCAATCAATTCCGTCAGCGTCGCGAGTTCGCTCCGGAAGCCGCTCCGGATCCGGATACGCTGGTGACGTGTGAAGGCGTTTTGGAAATCATGCCGGATAACTTCGGATTCCTTCGCTCCAGCGATTTCCATTACCTGACATCTCCCGACGATGTATATGTAACACATCATCAGATCAAGCAATTCGGTTTGAAGACCGGTGATACCGTCCGCGGTGTTGTTCGTCCGCCGCGCGAAGGCGAAAAATACTTCCCGCTCGTTCGTGTAGAAATGGTTAATGGATTAGACCTGGCCGCGGCCAGAGACCGCATCCATTTCGATTACCTTACCCCTTTATTCCCGAATGAAAAACTGAAACTGGCCGAAGGTAAAAGCGCTACCTACTCCACGCGTATCATGGACATGTTCACGCCGATCGGAAAAGGCCAGCGTGGACTCATCGTCGCTCAGCCTAAGACAGGTAAAACGATGCTGTTGAAAGAAGTCGCCAACGCCATCGCTGAGAACCACCCGGAAGTTTACATGATCATCCTGTTGATCGATGAACGTCCGGAAGAGGTGACTGACATGGCCCGTAGCGTAAAAGCCGAAGTCGTGGCTTCCACCTTCGACGAACCAGCTGATCGTCACGTGAAAATCGCCAACATCGTTCTGGAGAAAGCCAAGCGACTTGTAGAATGCGGACACGACGTGGTGATCCTGCTCGACTCCATCACCCGTCTGGCTCGTGCCTACAACACCGTAGCGCCGGCTTCAGGCAAAGTATTGTCCGGCGGTGTCGAAGCGAACGCCTTACACAAACCCAAACGTTTCTTCGGTTCTGCCCGAAAGATCGAGAACGGCGGCAGCTTGACCATCATTGCCACTGCACTGATCGATACCGGTAGCCGCATGGACGAAGTGATCTTCGAAGAATTCAAAGGAACCGGAAACATGGAATTGCAACTCGACCGGAAACTGGCCAACAAACGGATATTCCCGGCCATTGACTTGGTTGCCTCTTCCACCCGTCGCGAAGACATGCTTCTGGATAAAGAAATGCTCCAACGCATGTGGATCCTGCGTAACCACCTGGCCGACATGAATCCGTTGGAAGCGATGGAATTTCTGCTCCAACAGATGCG
>CAYWDY010000347.1:288-713 GCA_964455985.1 uncultured Flavobacteriales bacterium | reverse complement strand
CCTGCCGATTTCGGCAGGCGTTTTTGTTGTTATCGCTTATCTTCCGGCTTTTCGTATTTGATGTCCAGCGGTTTCTTGACACGCTCCTTCAACAGAGCGGCTTGGAGCACCTCTCCCATTTCCTTTACATAGGTAAAACGAAGGTCCTTGATGTAATCCTTCCGGATCTCTTCGATGTCTTTTCGGTTTTCTTCGCACAACAGAATCTCTTTGATACCGGCACGTTTAGCAGCCAGGATCTTTTCCTTGATACCGCCGACCGGCAGCACTTTTCCGCGAAGCGTGATTTCTCCGGTCATCGCTACTCCGTTCTTGACTTTACGTTGGGTAAACGCCGATGCCAAAGCCGTCAACAAGGTCACACCAGCCGAAGGTCCGTCTTTAGGTGTGGCTCCTTCAGGCACGTGAATGTTCACATCCCACTG
>CAYWDY010000347.1:0-237 GCA_964455985.1 uncultured Flavobacteriales bacterium | reverse complement strand
CGGCGGATTCCTTCATGACATCACCGAGATTTCCCGTGATGGTCATGGTCCCTTTTCCACGATTCAAGCTCACTTCGACATAAAGAATATCTCCACCTACCGGAGTCCAGGCCAGACCGGTCACCACACCGGCGACTTCGTTACCCTGGTATTTTTCCGCCGGAAAAACAGGTGCCCCGAGGATACGCTTGACATCATCTACCGTTACCGATGGATCGTAGGTTTCTTCCATAGCAA
>CAYWDY010000346.1:0-2696 GCA_964455985.1 uncultured Flavobacteriales bacterium | reverse complement strand
TTACCACGTATGGCAGGGCTACGCCGGATCCGGTAACTGAGATCCATGTCCTCGAGCCTAGTCGTTTACACTTCATCCGCCGGTTCCGGAAAAACATTTACGCTGGTCAAAGAGTATCTGAAACTGGTGCTCGCCCATCCGGAAGATTTCCGTCATGTGTTAGCCATCACGTTTACCAACAAGGCCGCCGAGGAGATGAAGTCACGCGTCATCCGCTCGCTGGTGGAACTGAGGGAAGGAAAAGAAAACGACCTGAGTCGGGAACTCCAAAAAGAACTCCATGGAATCGAATTGAAGGAACAGGCCGCCCAGGTCTTGACCTTCATGAGTACCCTTCGTTTGCCATCAGTACCATCGACAGCTTTTTCGCAGGCATGCTTCGTTCGTTGGCCCGTGAAATCGGGCTCCCCCTTAGAGCCGAATATCAATTAAAGACAGAGGAAGCCGTCTCGGACATAACCGACCGATTACTCCATCAGTCGGGCGAGGACCGGGAATTATCCCAATGGCTACACCGACTGATTCTTCGTCGTCTATCTGAAGATAAAGGCTGGAACATCGAACGCGATATTCAATGGATCGCTTCGGAGATGATCAAAGAGGGCGGCGGGCAAGAAATGAGCTTGACTCGGGAGCAGATCCACGAGACCGCCGAAAAACTGAAACACATACAGACGGATTTTCGCAAACGCCTGGCCGATATCGGGAACCGCGGCCTTGAAGCCATGGACCGTTACGGATATACCGAACTGGATTTCACGCAGAAAAGTAAAGGTCCTGCCAGCTTCTTCGAAAGATCCATCCACCGAGATCCTGCCGACATCAATCTGGACAGCTCCTACCTGAGGAAAGGCGAGGCTGGTGTGGAAGGGTGGCTCAGCAAGTCAGAGCTCACCAAAGACCTTAACAAGCGACAGGTGGTAGAGGAACTGCTACTCCCTACCCTGGTCGAAGGCACCTCGTTGATGCGAAAGGAACTGCCCGTGTACTTCAGCGCGGTGCAGTTGCTTCGTACCCTGTATCTGTTCGGCATCATGCAGGATCTTTCCCGCATGCTTGCCGATTACCGTACGGAGAATAATCAACTCTTGATCTCCGATACCACCCAACTCCTGCGCACGATCGTTTCTGATGATGATACGTCATTCATTTATGAAAAAACCGGCTCCAGGTTCAAGTACCTGCTGATCGATGAATTTCAGGATACCTCAAACGCCCAATGGAAAAACCTGCTGCCGTTGGTATTGAATGCCTTGAGTACCGGACAATCCTCCTTTTTAGTCGGTGATGCCAAGCAATCCATTTACCGATGGCGTGGTGGTGAAATGCAATTGATCCTGGAAGGCGTTTCCGAGGACATCAAGCGGTATCGCCAGCCCTACACGACCCGTGTGCTAGGCACCAATTACAGGAGCAAGAAAGAAGTGATCGCGTTCAACAACGCCGTGTTCAGTGCGGTGAGCCCCGTTATAGCCAATTTGGAGCTGCTGAGTGACACCAGGCTTCTGGATCTGGCCTATGGTGAAGGCGTCGTCCAAAACATTCCCGAAAAGAACAACCAAGGGGGCTACGTGGAAGTCCGCTACTTCAGCAACGGTGAGGGCAACGAAACTGAGTCCGAAACAACGGACGAACTCGACGAAGATGATAACGAAGGAAAAGATGAATTCGGTCCTCGTTCCCGTTGGAAGCTCGATGCGCTGGAGGAATGTTTCCGTGTGGTGACAAACGCCTTGGACCGGGGGTTCCGATACCGTGACATCGCCTTTCTCGTTCGCAACAACAAACACGGAAACCAAGTTGCAGCCTTTCTCATGCAGCGGGGTATAAACCGAATCATTACCCCGGACTCCATGGCGATCAGCGGTTCGTCCCGGGTCCGTTTTCTCATCAATGCATTACGCGCCCTGCAAGACCCGACAGACCAGGTATCACGCAGTCAACTACTCTACTCCTACCTGGCTTTCAAAGGAAAGCTACCGGAAGAGATGAACCGGCTTTTTGCCCAGCCAGGCCGTAAGTCCAGTTACAAGTCGAACGACGCACAAACCGAACTGGTGGATAAGTCCGCATTACTGGAAAATGAATTCAATCAGCTCATGCCTGTCGAGTTCATTGATACCATGAGTGCCATGGCCCGGTTGCCGGTGTACGAAATAACTGAGCAACTGATCCGGATTTTCGGTCTGAATGAACTACCCGATGCCTACATTCAACGGTTCCAGGATCTGGTGCTGGAGTTCAACACCAAGCACCACGCCTCCGTATCCGATTTCCTTCGGTGGTGGGACGACAACGATAATGTCCGAAACAGTGCCGTCGAGATTCCTGATACCGAAGATGCCATTCGGGTGATGTCGATCCACAAATCAAAAGGACTGGAATTCCCGATTGTGATTCTTCCCTTCGCCGATTGGGAGTTATATCCTAAACACGGTCAGCTGATGTGGGTTCATTCAGACATAGAGCCCTTTGACGAATTGGGCACTATCGGAATTTATTCCGGTTCCAGGCTGGAGAAAACCATCTTCAACGCGGAATGGCAATTGGAGCGTTCCCAGACGATGATCGACAACATCAACCTGTTGTATGTCGCCTTTACCCGTGCCGAGAAAGAATTGTACATATTCACCACGGGTCACGACACCGAAGAAACCAAGCGGACAGGCACGCTCCTATCCCGTATCCTATCACAC
>CAYWDY010000345.1:0-2697 GCA_964455985.1 uncultured Flavobacteriales bacterium | reverse complement strand
ATAATACAGATTCAATTCCCGGTACATGGTGGAGAATACATCCAGTTGTTTGGATACTTCAAAATATTCATCCACGAAGCCGTAACCCGCCAACAGCGTGACAGGCACGACAGTCAGGATGATCATTCGACGCAGAAAGCGTTTGGATATGTTAAGCATGCGTAAGCAGTTCATGGGACGGGGTCATGTCCATGGCCGCCCCAAGGGTGGCAACGCGACAGCCGTCGAAGGGTAAGGTATCCGCCTTTCCAGGCGCCGTGTTTTTGAATGGCTTGTTTGCCATATTCGGAGCAAGAAGGTGTATAGCGGCAGGAAGGGCGAAGCAACGGGGAGATGGCACCCTGGTAAAAGCGGATGAGCGCGAGCAATACCGCGGACATGATTTTATTGAGAGGCCTTGGCAAAGCGTTGAAGCAGGGACGTCAGTTGGGATTCTATTTCAGGGTGGTCCGGCATACGGTGTCCGTGGAATACGAACAGCAGGGCGTATTGCTGGGAGCGACTTGAAAGTAACGAATAGAGTTCTGATTTATTCTTTCGGTAAGCTTCGCGAAGAAGCCGTTTGATCCGATTGCGGTCAACGGCCCGACGGAAGTTACGTTTGGGTACACTGAAAGCCACTTGAATAGGGTAGGGAGTGGCCAAGGTGGAACGAATCCACAGCAGTCGGAGGGGGGAACCTTGTATTCGGTTTCCTTCACGCAGCAGTCGTTCGAAAAGCAATCGGCTCACCAACCGTTCCGGCTTGCGGAAAGTCTGCCTTCCGGAAAGCGGATGGGTCATGAGACAAGCGATTACTTGTTGGCTTTTTTGATGTATTGCTCCAAGGCCATGGTCATGGACGGAGCCATAGGAACGGGCGCCTGGATGTCAAGGCGTAGCCCGGCATCCAGCACAGCTTGCGCCGTAGTAGGCCCGAAAGCAGCGATTCGCGTGTTGTTCTGTTTGAACTTCGGGAAATTCTTGAGCAGGGAGGTGATGCCGGACGGGCTGAAGAAAACCAGTACATCGTAGTTGACATCAGCCAGGTCAGCCAGGTCACTGGCCACGGTACGGTAAATGACCGCCTTGGTGTAATCCAGTCCTTGCGTATCCAGCGTGTCAAAAATTTCCTGCTTATGGATATCGGTGCAAGGCACGAGGAATTTTTCCTTCTTGTGCTTCTTCAACACATCCATCAGGTCGGCTATAGTCTGCTTACCGAAAAAGATTTTCCGTTTCCGGTACACTACGAATTTCTGCAGGTAGTAGGCAGTGGATTCCGAAACGCAGAAGTATTTCATCGTTTCGGGTACATTGACACGCAGCTCCTGGCAGATGCGAAAGAAATGATCGGCGGCGTTGCGACTGGTCAGGATGACGGCCGTGTGCTCGGCGATGTTCACCTTGTCTTTACGGAAATCCTTAGAGGAGATCGGCTCGACCTGTATGAACGGACGGAAATCGATTTTCAACTTGTACTTGTCAGCCAAGTCGAAGTATGGCGATTTCTCAGTTTCCGGTTTCGGCTGAGTGACCAGAATGGTTTTAACTTTCGTGCTCATCGGCGCTTGAAGGAGTTGTCGAAGGGCAGGAACCTCATCAGACGGTGACCACGCCCGTAATTCGTAGAAGTACGAGCATAGGTGCCAATTCCAGCGCGCAAAGATAGAAAAATAAATACAGCGGTGAAGCCCCCGGGGTGCTTATTCCGATCTGCACGCCCCGGAACAGTCGGAATACATAGAAAAAGCCCGTCAGCACCAGACAGCTCTTCCAGATCCAGTCGCCCGCGACAAACGGTTGGAAAGCCAGCACGACGATAGCAGGGAAAATCAGCATCCCTACCACGTTATTGATGATGAAAATATTGAAGAGGTAGATCGTCAGTTCCCGGTCCAGGTCAAAAAGCCATCCGCAGAATTTCAATACTAGAAATTTAATGGCATACACGGCTGAAACCACAATCGTGAAAAACAGAAAGCGAGGGAATCCTTTGCCGATGAATCCTAAATCCCAGCCAACGTGTAGACTTAATACATACAAAAAGAGAGCCGCGATTAGGTAATAGAGCAGACTCAGGTAAACGGTAGCCCGCTGAACCAGGATGTTTTCGTCGCGTACGATCTGCTGTGCCAAGTTGGTATTGAAAACGGAGGAAAGCATCTGGCCGAAGTGGCGCGAATAGAACAGGCGCAGCCAGGTGAACACCGCCAGAATGACCATGAGAATAGGAAACAGCCAACCCGGTGCCACTTCCGGTTTTGTGATGGGACCCCGATGCGTGGGTGTCAACTGGTGGGTTCCGTATAGATTTACCGTTTCCGTCTTGCGAAGCAAGGGTTGGTAAAGGATGACGGGACGTGTAGACGTGTCAATCGCCCATGAAGCCGAGTCCGGCATCCGAAGAAAATGAACAGAATCGCCTAAGGCTCCTGCCGTATCAACAGTCAACGGATTACGCACGAGCTTTTTCCGCCTGAGCGCACGAATACTGTCTCGGCCCATTGAAGCGGACGGAGAAATGAGTTTATCCGAGATGTTGACGGAGTCCGGCAGGAAAGTCATACCCTGCCAAAGGTACAGGAAGCGATGAAAATAACGCGGATGACTTACTGGCCCCGTTGAATGATTCTACCGGGATTTTTCACCAAGCTGTCGCCCACATTCTCTTCGGAAATCAACCAGGATTCGGCCGCAGCTACCTGGCCCAATAAC
>CAYWDY010000344.1:0-2728 GCA_964455985.1 uncultured Flavobacteriales bacterium | reverse complement strand
GTCGCTAACACCTCCAGACACTTTGGCCCATTGAAAGGTTTGTGCATTCAGATTCAGCTTCATCACGACGAGAAGCGAAAACAACAATAAGGAACGAATATTCATACGGGGATAGGAGCAAATAATGGCTCTTGCGATTAAAGCTTGATTCGAATCAAAATTAATACATCTAATGCGAACCGGAAAGGCTGATTCTGCCAATTTTCATTCATATCAAACCGTTAGCCTTCTGTTTGTTTTTGAGGCTTTCGAGTGGTATTATCATGCTCGTTAAATAGTATATTGCTGAACCAATACTAAAATAGAATGGAAAAAGATATGTTTCTCGAGGCGGCCATTGACGAAGCCCGCCAAGGATGGGCGGAAGGTGGAATTCCTATCGGCTCCGTGCTGGTTCGCGATGGTCAAATCATCGGACGCGGCCATAATCAGCGCGTTCAAAAAGGGGATCCTATTACCCATGCCGAAATCGATTGCTTGCGCAACGCCGGTCGTGTGGGCCATTACCGAGGAGCAGTACTCTATTCCACGCTCGCCCCCTGTTACCTGTGTGCAGGAGCAGTGGTTCAGTTCGGCATCAAGAAAGTGATCGTCGGCGAGTCTCGCACCTTTCCCGGTGCTGTGGAGTTCATGCGTAGTCACGGGGTAGAAGTGATTGATATGGACAACCAAGATTGTGTGGAGATGATGGAGCGAATGATTCGTGAAAAACCCGAGCTCTGGAACGAGGATATCGGTAAATGACACGTTGAATCCTGTAACGATTTTCTGGCCGTGTCCGGTAATCATCCATCATTCACTCCCGAGCATCAAGCGCTCTTACAACGCTTCGATGAGTTGACGTCATTGATTCCCGAACGGGAAGCTGAAAAAGAGCACCTGCTCAATCACAGCGTTCCGATGCTGAATGCCCAATATTTGAATGTGGTAGGGGAGGCCAAGTTGGAATTATTGGGTCTTCAATTGGAAGCATACATTATCCGTAGAAAAGTGGAAATGGCCCGGGCTGCTTTGCAGCGCGGTTCTCCCATTCTCATCGAAGTCATTGAAACCCTGGTCGCCGCAGAAGCCAAGGAGCGAAAAGAGAAGATAGAGGCCGAGGCACGCCGACTTCAGGACGCCCTTCGTTTCGTCGACATAGAACCCTTAAGTTCGGAAGATGCCGAGTTGCTGAAGAAAACGTATTACGCGCTGGCTAAAGCCCTCCATCCGGATCTGAATCCGGATGCATCCGAGCACGAACACCTGCTTTGGTTGCAAGTTCAAGAGGCACACGCCGCCGGGGATCTCCAACGATTGCTTTACCTGCGTGATGTAGTGGAGAGTCGACAGACATCCAACGTGATGGAAATACGTTCTTCGCTGGAAAGACTTAAAGAACGCTGTACGCGGCTGGAAGCCACCTTACAACGGATCGAGAATCAGATTTCCACGATCAAATCCGCTTTCCCCTACACCCATGCTGAACAGATCTATGATGAAATTTGGATCGCAGAGCAGAATGCCAACATAGGGTCAGCCAAAGCTGCCGTCATGCAGGAGATTGCCGCCTACCAAGAGTTGTTGCGCACCCTGCTGGAAGGAGGCGAGCATGAGTAATGGAATGATTGCCGTCTCGCCCGGTTTACTGGCCTTGATTCAGGGCGGTGACAGTGGACTCATGAGTTTTGCCCGTGAACTTGTCGTGCTGGAATGTCCTATCGCTGGTACCTCTCATCTTGATCTTGAAGAGGTGGAACCGACGCTGAATTTGAACGACCGCTTCTTCCTGATCCGTGAACCTCAAAATGAGTTCGACTCGTTTGCGGTGGCGATCTATTCAGCGAAACAAATCAAGCTGGGGTATCTTCCCCGCGATAAAAATGAATCCACAGCCCGGTTGCTGGACGCCGGAAAATCACTTTTTGCTCTTTTGATGTCCAAGGTATGGCAAGGCGACTGGTTGCGCTTGTCGGTTAAGGTCATGTTCATCGACCATTGATCCCGTTTCCTTTACCGCCGACTATCCTCCTTATTTAACCCTTTGTCTCTATAAATGGGCCACACGTACATTCGAGGTATGTGGTTCAAAGGAGCGGGGGTACCTTGCTGTTCATGTAATCTAATGCTTAATTATCATGAAAACTGCCAACCAGACAGCACATCGCGGATCTTTACTTGTATCGTCTTTTTCGCGCCATTCGCTTCGAATTGACACTTCGCATCCGTATATCCCAACTTTATCCTATTTCTGCACAAGTTTTATCCCTAAAATTAGGGGTCACGGATTTTCCGGATTTGAGAGTCATTGTCGACATTCCCCTTCGATTTACTTTTTATTGATCAACCTTACATACATCCATACCATGAAAACGTTTTTCCACCTCCGTCCTCCAGTACATTTGATGAAAAACATGATAGTCTGTTTTTTCATTTTCATCGGATTCTGTAACGGATTATCGGCTCAAAACCTCAGTATGGGAGACTTTCTGATGGCGGACAGCGCGGAGCGACGAATGTCACGACACCGCCTACTCCCGGTTATGGAGTGGTGGTCGCTTCCTCTGTGACCCTTCAAAACGGGACTGTTGGAAGTCAGGTTCTGATTCAAAGCAACGGTAGTGCGACGTTACGAACCGCTTTGCATTCCCAGGGTCGAGTGGTGCTGAATAATAGCAACTCGATTACCGGTAATGTATCGGCTGCTAACTTATCCGCTCTCACAGGGGCTATATTTTCTTCCGGCAGC
>CAYWDY010000343.1:0-2743 GCA_964455985.1 uncultured Flavobacteriales bacterium | reverse complement strand
CCAAGCCATTGTAGATAATCAGCAGCGATACATTGGACTTGCTGCCGTCTGTACTGATCTTTATCGTAACCACCAGTTGTAAGAGGAGTTAAAAATCAGCCTGGAAATGGCGCGGTTCCCGATGGATAATCCCAATCCGGTTTTTCGAATCGACCAACAAGGGCAAGTATTATTTGCAAATCACGCATCCACAGAACTGCTTAAGAAACTGGGAATCCGACAAGGTAACCTACAAGACCAAAGCTTTCTTGATTTTGTTCAATCCCGCTTTCAGTCCAGTACAACTGCCGGAATTTATACGATCAAGCTGAACGAGCATGTGAATTACGCCTTGAATGTAGTTTGCATTCCGGACGGCGGGTACGCCAACGTATATGTCTCGGACATTTCCGAACTGGTGGAAGTACAAAGTAGGCTGCGTCAGAAGGTGGCTGACTTACGAGCCGCCTTGGATAGCACGGACCACATCATGATCCTGCTGGATGAGCACAGTCAGATTCTGGAGTTCAACACGCTTGCCTCCAACTTCTTCACCCAATCCCTGCGCACCACATTGTCCTATGGTGCGCCGTTCAAATCATGCCTTGACGCGAACGCCATCCTCTTGTTCGAAGAGAAATTCAACCAAGTGGCACAATCCAGCGAACCCTTGCGCTTCGAGTTGGACCTTCAGCCTTATATCAAAAGGAAGCTCATTCTTGAAACTGTCCTCAACCCTGTTTTCGATATCGACACCCATGCCTTCATGGGACTTTGCATAAGCTTAAAAGATATCACGGAAAGCAAATCCGAACTGCTTCAATTAGAAAACCAGAAGGAATTCTACGAGACCATTTTGGATAATATTCCTGCTGACATCGCCATTTTCGATGATAAGCATCATTACGTATATGTCAATCCGCAAGGCATTAAGGATGTGAACCTGCGCAAATGGATGATCGGGAAGACGGATTATGACTATTGCCGCTTCCGCGGGATTGGCAACCAAATGGCTGATGAACGAAGAGCCCTCTTTCAGGACGTTCTGAATTCGAAATCTGAAAAGCAAATAGAAACAGAGCATGTAATGCCCAATGGGGATGTCAAATACATGCTGCGGAAATTTTACCCATACTATAAAAACGGTGCATTCAAACTTATGATCGGTTATGGAGTCGACATCTCCGAGACCAAGCGTGCGCACCGCTCGTTGTCACAAAGCGAACACCGGTACAGGACCCTATTTGAAAACAATCCGTTAATGGGTTTCATTCTGGACAAAGCCGGAAACATCCTTTCTTTAAACGCATCGGTAATCAAGGAACTGGACTATCCGGAAGGGCATCTCATCGACCGGCCTTTAATCAACCTGTTCCCGGAAATCAACCGAGACGAAATCACCGAACATTTCAACGCCTGCTTTGAGGCTCCAGACCGAGAATTCGGATGGGAGACACGCATTACCAAGAAGTCAGGCAAGCTGATTGAAGCGGAAATTCGGGCCAAGGTGATTTATTCAGAAAAAGGAGCGGCTCAATTGCTATTGATCGCCAACAACATCACACACCGGAAGCAGAACGAGCGGCTATTGGAGGAGAGTGAAAAGCTTAACCGTCGTCTGATTCAGGAATTACCCTTACCCATTGGTATCATTCAAGGCAACCACACCATCCTCTCCAACGATGCCTACCGAAGTCTGATTCAATGGCGAAAAGGGGAATCGGAAGAATCGCCGCCATTCAGCGACTATGTGATCCCGGACGACCGACCAATACAGCAGCGTGCTAACGACTCCTTACTTCGTGGCAATGAAGTTGTAGATTATACTGTCAGGATCTCTCCGACTCCCGGCAAGATCAGGCATGTTTCGATTCGCGACAGCCTGTTCAATTACAAGAACCAATTGGTAACCTTGTCGTTGATGAATGACATCACGGAAAACGTGATGATTGAAAAGAAGAATAAGGAAATCGAAGAGCGGACACGACTAATCATCGACTCTGCGCTCGACGCCGTGGTCATCACAGATCTATTCGGCAAAATCCTCGACTGGAACCGGCAAGCCCAGAACATTTTCGGTTGGACCGCGGCAGAAGCCCAGAATCTAAAGTTAGAGGAGATCATTTTACCGGAGAAACAAACCCGAAGAATTCCCGATCCCATTCGCCCTGAAAAGGTGACATTCACGCTTAACCATCTTCTGGAAACCTACGGTGTCAATTCATCCGGCCGGAAGTTTCCCATAGAACTCTTCATCGCCCAAATCGAGACACCAGAGCAAAAGCTTTTCGCGTTTTACATCAGGGACGTATCCGTTCGAAAGCTCGCCGAGATGCGCATACAGGAGACAGAACGGATTGAAAACATCCTCACTACGTTCTCTGCAGAGTCCTACCTGATTGAAACCATACCGGGCGTTCTGGAAAAACTGGTGGAGACATTCAACACCATCTGCAACAAATGCCAGATTGCCATATACCTCGCTGACAACTCCAGGAAGTCTCTAATGTTGTTCCACACCAGCAAGACAAGCGAAAAGTTCCAAGACAGTCTGCATGAAATTGAATTCGGAGTAGGACTTGTCGGCGATGCTGCTGAACAACGGAAATACCTCCAGGTAAAAGACCGTATGAAGGATTCTGTCTACAATTCTTACCAACCTATGGAAGGATCCGAGCTGGCGGCTCCCTTGTTGGTGAACGATCAAGTATTCGCCGTCCTTCACTACCATTCCAAAACCGTCGACTTTTTCGTGGACAGCAAT
>CAYWDY010000342.1:0-2758 GCA_964455985.1 uncultured Flavobacteriales bacterium | reverse complement strand
ATTTCCCTACTACCTCAATGTGTTGCTGACCAACAAAGTTGTTTTACTGGAAGAGTTATACCAGGAAACGAAGGACACCATATATGTCCGGGTGATTCATGAACACAATCGCTACCGTATTCGGCTTTGGGATGAGATCATCCGCACCTTCGAGAGTTCGGAAACAGCCCGCATCATCCGGGTCTGGAACGGAACTCCGTTTGAAAATGCAGTGGAGTCCGCGTTGCGTATGTTTGAACTGACGGGTGATTCAGCCTATTGGTATGAGACCTTCCCGATTGTTGAGCGTGGGCGTAATAATGAGTTTTTGGAATTGGTCATCCGCGCCGGGAAGTTTAGACAACCCCAAGCGGGTCAGCCTGCGAATCCGATCATCCCGCTCAAACAATTCCAGCAGTGTCTGCGATCTACCCAAAGTGTCTTCCTGGAGTTTTTGCCGAAGCCCTGGGGGGAGCGGACCGGTAATTGTGCCTTGTACATCACTCCCGATTCCTATCGGGTTACCACCTTATGCGAGGCGAAACGCACGGATTCCCTCACGGCATCCCTGCTCGAGGCCATGTACCAAGGTGATGCCACACGTTATGAGGAGGTGGGTGTCCGTCTCTACGACGAACTGGTCCGCAAGACTGCAGGAACGCTCGGGGGGCGATTGATTATTTCATCTACGGGGGATTTAGCCCGGATTCCGTTCGAGGCGCTGCCTGTGAAAAAGTCGGGAGCGGCTTCGAAGGATTTCCGTACGCTGGACTATTTGATGAATCATACCGAGGTCACGTATGCGTTGAGCGCAACGGTATTGGAAAGACAACAGCGCGATCGTGCCTCCTCTAAGGGTGCAATTTGTGTCTATGCGCCTGACTTTAGCCGGTTATCGGAGCTTCCGTTTTCCAAGCGCCTGGTGAATGAGTTGCAGTCTCAGTGGGAAGGTGATTTTCATGTGGGAGCAAAGGCTCTCAAGTCCAAGTTCAAGCAGGGCGTGGGGGAGGTGTCGGTATTGCATTTGGCCACACACGCGGAATCCGACCTCGATCACCCCGAGCGATCCCTCCTGTATTTTGCCGGCGCTGACGATGACAGTTTGTTGTTGGATGAATTATACGGCATGCGAATACCGGTGGAACTTACCGTGTTGTCGACGTGTGAGTCGGCTCAGGGTAGAATGGTATATGGGGAGGGCTTGAAAAGTTTTTCGCGGGTCTTCGCGCACGCGGGGAGCAAGAGCACCATCAGTACGTTATGGAAAGTGGACGACCGAGCTACGGCGGATGTCTTGCGGCGATTTTATGGATATCTGGGCCAGGGCCAGGGGAAAGGCGTTGCGTTACGTCGGGCCAAACAAGAATACCTTTCCGCCTGCCGTTCCTCCGAATCAGCCAATCCATTTTATTGGAGTGGCTTGATCTTGACCGGCGATCCGTCGCCGATCCGGCTGGAAAAGAAAACGGAGTGGTGGTATTGGTTCGCCGTTTCAGGAGCAGTGCTTGTCTTGATTTTCGTTGGGATCCATTTTTTGCGAAAGAAGTAAGAAGGTCGGCGGTTTTCGGTCGGCAGTCCTCGGTTTTTGGTCAGCGGTTTTCGGTCAGCAGTCCTCGGTCTGTTTAAGACCGCCGACCGCTAACTGCCGACCGCTAACTGCCGACCGCCGACCGCTAACTGCCGACCGCCGACCGCTAACCGCCGACCGCTAACTGCCGACTACTGACCGCCGACTACTGACCGCCGACCTACCACCGCCGGTTACCTTTGCTACCCCTTCGGATATAAATGGATAAATCAACCCCTAAAACCATGAAATCACAATCTTACATTCTCTTGCTCATTCTTGCTTTCACGTTGTCTCAAACAACGTCAGCACAGAACATCCCCTCCTATGTTCCTGCCAATGGACTGGTCGGCTGGTGGCCGTTTAACGGCAATGCCAATGACGAGAGTGGGAATGGGAATAATGGCATGGTAAATGGAGCAATATTAACGAGTGACCGATTTGGTCAACAAAATAGTTCGTATGATTTTAATGGCATTAGCAGCTATATAGATTGTGGTTCTTCAAGTACGCTTAATCCAATTGATCTCACAATTTCAGTCTGGGTTTTACAACGGACTATTCCTGCAAATACAAATTTACAGCAAACAATACTCGGCAAAACAGCCTTTAATCCTGGTGAAATAGGTTACAGAATAATTACAGATTACGATTCTAAAAATTACTTTATATGGTCACCGGACAATCTTAACTATGATTTTACTCAAACACAATCCAACATAAATCTTAATGTTTGGGTTCATATTGTTGCCGTAAAGGTGGGTGATACGCTTCGTATCTATAAAAATGCTCAATTTGAAAACGAGCTTATTTATCCTAGAAGTCCTTTAAACAACAGTAATCCATTTTATATTGGTGCTGTTAGGGATAGATTTTTTCCAGCTCCTTATTTTGCAAGATATTACGATGGTAAAATTGACGACATTGGAATTTGGAACCGTGCACTTACTCAGCAGGAGATTACAAACCTGTATCAAGGTTCCGTGCCCACTCCATGTGCCGGTGCGAACCTTCCGGCTAACTTGTCGCAAGGCCTTGTAGGCTGGTGGCCCTTCTGCGGAAATGCGAATGATGAGAGTGGCAATGGGAATAACGGGACGGTGAACGGTCCCACCTTGACGGCTGATCGATTTGGAAATGGTAATAGTGCCTATGTTTTTAATGGAATGGGAGATCATATTCTTATTGCTAATTCTATGCTGAATGGTCAGT
>CAYWDY010000341.1:285-2794 GCA_964455985.1 uncultured Flavobacteriales bacterium | reverse complement strand
TGTTCTAAACACTGACAAACAGCGAGAAGTACCATTTCCGCAAACCCCATTAGCGCTAACACACACTGTACCAGAGGTGAATGTACTACCGATTGACACTGAGATTGACAGACCCGTATTGCTGGTAATTGTCATTCCGGTAGGAACTGTCCATGTATATGAGGAAGCACCAGCCACAGCGGCAATTGAATAGGTAGCCGTAGTTACGCCACCAGCAGGACACAGGTTATAGGCCGGACCTGTTATACCACCTGGTTGGAGAGGAACACTGTAAAGTGTCATAGTACGCGTTGCAGCACCACAAGAATTGATGGCACTGACTGTGAGTACACCTCCACTCCATGAACCGGTCGTACTGACCACGCAGCTAGTACCCGTCTGACTGCTGATGCTGGCAGCGCCAGTGACACTCCAGCTGTAGCTGGTAGCACCTGATGCAGCACCAATCGAATAGGATCCCGTTGAGCTAGGACACAGGTACTGAGCACCAGAAATCGATGAACTGATGACAGCCAGACCTGTCAGGGTTTGGTAGCGGTAGGTTGATGCACCAACACAGTTGATCGTACTTACGCCAATCTGTGCATTGGTGAATCCAGCCGGAATGCTGACCTCAACTGATGCAGTTCCCTGACCACTGATAATGGAAGCCTGAGTACCGGAGATTATCCAATTGTAGCTGGTAGCATTAGCGACAGGAGAAACAGAACACGTGATTACAGAAGGTCCGCAAGCAAGAGCTGACTGATTGATAGAAGCCGGCTGGTTAGGCCTGGTCGTGAAGACTGGTACATTCAAACAGGATTGTGTTCCTGCTCCACAACCATTGACCGGAGCAACACAGAGGAAACCTCCCATGTAGGTTCCACCAAAGGTTACCGTGATACTGGTAGTAGTAGAAGAACCGGTCGCACCGGCGGGCAGTGTCCAACTGTAAGACAAGGCTCCTGCAGAGGCAGGCACCGTAAAGGTTACTGACGTACTGCGACAGACACCAGACGGACCGGAAATCGCACCGGCAGGTGCCGGCAAGGTTCCGATGGATGCAATCGAAGCAGATGCGGTTCCAGTACAACCGTTGGCATCTGTGATGGTGACCACATATACACCACCGGACAAGCCAGTGGCGGTAGCAGCTGTTGCACCATTGGACCAGCTGTAAGTATACGAACCGACACCACCGGATGCAGTGACTGTTGCTGAACCATTAGCCAAACCACAAGTTTCATCATTGGAAGAAACCGTTCCTTGGACTTTAGAAGGCTCAACAACCGACACTGGATTGGTAACAGCCAGACAACCGTTATCATCAGCGATGGTATATGTCCAAGTTCCGGCTCCAACTACCTGAGGACCGTCACCGATATAGACACCGGTTCCACCAGTGGCAGTTACCGTAATGGTAGCAGATTCACCAAAACAATTGATTGGCGTAGTCAATGCCGCTGAAGCAGAAAGGATATCAGGCTCAGTGATCGTACCCGTCGTAACAGCTGTACAGCCATTAATATCGGATACTGTGTAAGCATATGCACCTGCTCCGATGACGAAATCACCGGTTCCGGAATACGGAGCCGTTCCACCCTCAGCTGTTACGGAAACCGTAACCGTTCCACCGTGACACAAGATGATGTCACTAGCCAAAGATGAAGCAGTCAATGCATCAGGTTCGGTAATGGTAACTGTGGTAGAGACTGTATTCGATCCCGTGTTATTGCCATTAGGCATCGAGGCCTCTACCGTATAGGTACCAGGACCGTAGGTGGCCGTAGCATCGTAAGGTTGGCCATCGACCGTAATGGTTGCACCGGCAGAGGCCGTAGCCGAAATCGTACCATTGGCGGCACCATTACAGGTAACATCCGTAACGGTTGCAGATACTGATATCGGATCCGGTTCTGTGATGACTACCGTCGTATAGGCAGAACAGGAGCCGACGTTGTTTCCGTCAGGAGCATCGGCAACGATAGAATACGTTCCAGGGCCGTAGGTAGCCGAAGGATCATATGTTTGACCGTTGATGGTGATGACAGCACCTGCGCTTGCCGTTACCAAAATGGTTCCGTCTGCTGCACCATACGCATTCACGTTGGTGGCAGTGGCAGAAACAGTAACCTCATCAGGCTGGGTAATGGTAACCGACGTAGAGTAAGAGCATACACCGACAGCATTTCCGTCAGGAGCAGTCACTTCGATTGAATATGTACCGGGAGCATACAACAGCGATGCATCGTAAGCCTGGCCGTCAACCGTAACCGAAGCACCGGCAGAAGGCGTAACAGCAATCGTTCCATCATTCAGACCATAACAGCTCACATTCGTGGACGTAACCGTAGCGGATACCATATCCGGCTCTGTGATGGTCACTGAAGCTGTGGCCGAACATACTCCGGAGTTATTACCGTCAGGCAAGGATGCCTCAATGGAATAAGTACCAGGACCATAAAGTGCAGAGGCATCGTATGGCTGACCGTCAACAGTGATTGTAGCACCGTCAGAAGCGGAAACC
>CAYWDY010000341.1:0-275 GCA_964455985.1 uncultured Flavobacteriales bacterium | reverse complement strand
ATGGTAGCATCAGCCGCACCGTTACAAGACACATTGGTAGAGATAGAAGAAACCCAAACCGCATCAGGCTCCGTGATGGTAACCTGAGTAGTGGCGATGCAAGTTCCAACTCCATTTCCATCAGCGCTGATAGCTTCCAAGGTATAGATTCCAGGTCCGTAGACAGCGGAAGGATCATACGACTGACCATCTATAGTCACAGTCGTACCATTGGTCGAAACCGTGATTGATGCATCAGCAGCACCATTACAACTAACGTTGGTTGAGGTAGCCGA
>CAYWDY010000340.1:0-2797 GCA_964455985.1 uncultured Flavobacteriales bacterium | reverse complement strand
CCGGTGGCGTGGAGTGTATGTCGCCCATTCCTTTCGGCGGTTGGAAAATCGTTCCGAATCCGGCCTATACGACGTCTCACCCGGAGTATTTCTGGGGCATGGGACTCACGGCAGAGGCCGTGGCCAGAGAGTTCAACGTGTCGCGTGAAGACCAGGATCGCTTCGGGTATGAATCCCACCAGAAGGCCATCAAGGCCATTCAAGCCGGGCGGTTCAAGCAGCAGATCGTGCCACTGAACGTCACCGAAGTGTATCTCGATGCCAACGGTAAACGCGCCACGCGCACATTCACGGTGGATACCGACGAAGGACCGCGCGCCGATTCGACGTTGGAGCGTATGGCGCAACTCAAGCCCGTATTCGATCCGAAAGGGACGGTGACGGCGGGAACTTCTTCCCAGACAAGCGACGGAGCTGCCTTTGTGCTGGTGGTGAGCGAACGAATGCTTAAAAAGCTAAATGTCGCTCCCATAGCTCGATTTGTCGGTTATGCGGTAGCCGGTGTAGAGCCACGCATTATGGGAATTGGTCCGGTGGAAGCCATACCCGCTGTGCTTAAACAGTCTGGACTCGCTCTAAACGACATCGACTTGATCGAATTGAATGAAGCCTTCGCATCACAATCGATTGCTGTCATGCGTGGGCTGCAACTGGATCCCGCCCGCGTCAATGTGAACGGCGGAGCCATCGCACTCGGACATCCCTTGGGATGCAGCGGCGCCAAACTGACGGTTCAGGTGTTGGATGAACTCAAGCACCGTCAGCAGAAATACGGCATGGTCACCATGTGTGTCGGAACAGGACAAGGCGCAGCCGGTATATTCGAACGGTTGTAATACGAGAAACTATGATGAGAAGAACATACAGGCACCTGCTTTTTACTTGGGTGCTAATCGGGCTTTTCGGTTGGGCTTGCCAACCTTCTCGCCCTAAAAACGAATGGTCAGCCGGACAGCAGCTGGACACACTTTTCGATCAGTACTACCGCGACCGTATGCGTTTGTTTCCATTGGAAGCTACGGAGAATGGAGTCAATTCGTATAACGATAAGCTCTATGCCGATTTCACCGACAGCTATCGCGACACGCTGCGTGCATTTTATACCGATTACCAGAAACGGCTGGAAGCGATCGTGTGGGATTCGTTGACTCCCGAACAGCAATCGAACGCCCTGGTGCTTCGCTGGGAACTGGATCTGGGAAAGCAAGGAACCCTGGTTCCTTTCAACCTCATGCCGCTCGACCAGTTTTGGGGGCTCCACCTGAAAATGGGTCAGTATGCTTCCGGCCAGGGCATTCAACCGTTCAAGACCGTCAGTGATTACGAAAACTGGTTGAAGCGTGTAGCCGCTTTTTCCACGTGGGCGGATAGCGCCATCGTTTATTTCAGACGTGGTATGCAGCAAGGGGTTGTACTGCCCAAGGTGTTGGTCGTTAAAATGCTCCCACAACTGGAAGCGATGACCACGGCAATTCCCGACAGCCATGTCTATTTCGGTCCGATCCGACTCATGCCGGATTCATTCCCGGCTGATGAACGCGCACGATTGACCGATGCCTACCGAAAGGCCATCGTGGAAACGGTGGTACCCACGCACCGACGCCTGGCCGACTTCTTGCGTAATGAATACTTGCCGGTAGCCCGTACCACGGATGGAATCGGCGTATTGCCCGAGGGCGATTCCATGTACCGCTATACGGTAAGCTTGTGGACCACGACGGAACTTACTCCGGATTCGATCTACCAGATCGGATTGGCTGAAGTGAAGTTCATCCGCGATGAGATGGAACGAATCAAGTCCGAGGTAGGATTCAAAGGATCGCTGTCAGAATTCTTCGATTACTTGTACAAAGCACCCAAGTTCTTTCCGTTCCGTACCAACGAAGAAGTGCTCAACGCATTCCGCTCCATACAATCGAGAATCCAGCCCCGGTTGGGCGAAATGTTTTCGGTTTATCCCAAGACGCCTTTTGAAATCCGCCAGACCGAGGCCTTTCGCGAAGCGAGTGGAAGTGCAGAATATATTTCTTCACCGGATGGAGTCAAGCCGGGCGTGTTCTATGTTCCGATTCCGGATGCGCGCAAGTTCAATACAGCAGGTATGGAAAGTCTTTTTCTGCACGAAGCCATTCCTGGACATCATTTCCAAACCAGCTTGCAATTGGAAAATAAATCGTTGCCTGAATTCCGCAAGCATATCTGGACCTACGGGCCGTATGTGGAAGGTTGGGCATTGTATAGCGAGACGTTGGGCAAAGACCTGGGTTTGTATCAGGATCCCTACCAGTATTTCACGGCATTGGGTGAGCAGATGCTTCGTGCGGTCAGGTTGGTGATGGATGTTGGTATTCATCATAAGGGGATGACTCGAGACGAGGCGATAGCGTACATGATGGCGAATTATCCGACCACGCGGGATTATGCGGTCTCGGAAACCGAACGGTACATGGCGATTCCAGGTCAAGCCCTCGGATACCGGATCGGAGTGATTCGGATAAAAGCCATGCGGGACAAGGCCGCTCAGGTCTTGGGAAAATCCTTCTCGCTGTCTGCCTTTCACGATAAGTTCCTCAGCTTAGGGGCCATGCCGATCGGGCTTGTCGAGCAGGAGATGGACCGCTGGGTTTCCTGTCGTCAATGATTCTATATTGTTGTAAGTAATTCGTTCAAATTTGTAGAAATCCCACTCGTTTCATGATTAAGTTCAGTAGCTGATTGTAGGTAATCGAAGTATCTTCATTCTCATTCTCATTCTCATTCTCATTCTCATTCTCATTCTCATTCTCATTCTCATTCT
>CAYWDY010000339.1:0-2798 GCA_964455985.1 uncultured Flavobacteriales bacterium | reverse complement strand
GCCTGCCAGTGAATTAGTGGCACTTCGCCACGAAACGCCATCCCGGTAATCAAAGAGGGCTACACCGTTGATGAAGACGCCGATATTGCCACCGGTGGTAGCCACCGGCGTACCCGTATTGCCCGTTGGGTTCAAGGGGAAACGGAAAATGGCGTTCTGACTCGTAGCGATGGAAGGGTTTCCGTCCAGGAAGGGGCCGGTTGGATATGCAGGGATGCCTTTCGTGCGTATGTACACGTTGTTGGCCGAGTACAGTACGGACTGTACGTTCGCCGAATCGGTCATCGGAATCAAGGTGGAGCTACCTTGTGCATACCGGCTGCCGGTCACTCCCGTTGAGTTGATCAACCAGGAAGTGATGCGTGGTCCTTGCGCAAAGGCCATCTGACCGAAGCCGATCAGGGTTAGCATGCCCAGTAATCTCGCTCGGCGATTGAAGTTGTTTATTGATTTCATGGGATTAGGATGGTATGGAGTTTATTGTTTTTGAGAATTATCGGAATAGGTACTTTCTCCGAAGCGGGGATCCCACTGTTGTCGATTCAGGATGAATGAACGATCGCTCAGGGTAAGAAGGAAGGCGATCAGATCCACTTGTGCTTTTTCATCCAGCTTGACCGGGTGGTGCGGTTTTCGGGATAAAGCACCTGTACATTCCATAGCTTTGGCATAATGCCGGATCACTTCGGATAATCGCTTGAATCGACCGTCGTGCATGTAGGGTACGGTATATTCCAGGTTCCGCAACGAAGGAACTTTGAACGACAAGGAGTCGGAAGATTGGTGGCTGATGCGTGCTCTGCCGACATCGTTCAGCGCAGCATCCACAGCTAGGCCGTTCCGCTCGAAACTGTTTCGGGTGAACAGGGGCTCTTGGTGACAGTTGCCGCAGTCGGCTTTGAAGATGCGGTAGCCGTTCTCTTCCTGCACGCTGAAATGAGTTTCTCCCCGCATAACGCTATCGTAGCGGGAGTTGGCGCTGATAAGCGAAACCATGAATTGCGATAGGGCTTGCAGCAGGTGCTGACCGGTTATAGCGGAATCGCGGAACGCGAGGTAAAAGGCTTTCCGGTAGTCCGGTTGATCGTTCAGTTTCTCCACCACATGGTGGATGTCTTCGCCCATTTCAGCGGGGTTGCTGATGGGTGCCAAGGCCTGCATGTCGAGATGGTGTATGGCTCCATCCCACATGAACTTGTTTTGCCAGGCCAGATTGAAAAGTCCGGGAGCGTTGCGGAATCCGATACTGTCGTGAATGCCGTGGCTCAACGCGTGATCCGTATGGGCGAATGCGTTGAAGGGAGAGTGGCAATTGGCGCAGGAGATGGTTTGGTTTTGCGATAGCAGCGGGTCGTAGAACAACGTTCTGCCCAGAGCTACTTTGTTCGCCGAGTAGGAATTGGCTTCGAAATCATAGGAGGGTGAAGGCCAGCCTGGCGGTGTACGGAAAATAGCTGTGTTGCCGGAAAACGCATAGAGCAGTACGGCGCTCAGTACAACGGCCGAGGAGATCCGGACTTTCATCGCTGGCAAGGGGTGAAACGGTTTGCAAACGCCCGGGCCAGTCGTTGAGCTTGGGCTCCTGGCGACATGACCTGATAGGATGTTGGGTCGGCATCCATCACCATCGTTGCAGGATCTATGCACACCTCAAACGCTGAGGTTGGTGTGTACGAAAGCCGGATCAATTGCCTGGTGTCATCAGGGAATTGATATCCGCCGATGTGCCACTCTACCGTTTGTGGCTTCCGCTCTGGGTGTTGGACAGTGCCTTCGATTTTGAAGTTGATGTAACCGCTTTGCCAAGTCCAGTACATTCCATACGTGGGGTCAAGCGCTCCTTCCAAAGCTCCGGAAGTCTGGGTAAGGCTGTCTATGCCTAAGTCAAACTCGATGCGGTCACACGGAGTTCCGTCGGTTGATCCGAAGGTGATAAGCTGGCTGGTGGTATCGTCTTTGTCGATCAGGTAGTATCTCTTGTCGGAAAGTAGCAGTTTGTCGCTTTGAAAAAAGCGGAAGTTGCCGACGTAGAATTTCAATACGGTGTTTTCAAAGCGGACGGAGTCCTGAAACGTGGATGGGTCTGGGGCGTTCAAGTGGAAATGTACACGATACGTAGAACCCGCCGCAAACAGCGTACTGGTTAGGCATATGCACAAGATAAATATGAACGGTAAACGGCTCACAGGTACGTAGGGTCAACACGAATCACGATGTATGGTAAGGGCAGGATAGAGGTAGGTAAGGGGTACTCGTCTGAGCGCTAATGGACAGCTGTAAGGACGAAGGGTTTAACGGGCTATGGGGTAAGGACATAAATCAATGGACAAGCGGGTGGTTTGGTGGTAAACGCCTGATTGACAGGAGTGAAAATACGATATAATCCATTCTTTTACTACCTTCGCGGCAGTCAGGTCGACGCCTTAGCTGTTGTCAGTAAACACAGATATTTGGGGCATTCTCCGACTAGACGTCTAATATCTTTACGCTTATGCCGTTATGGTTTCGTAGCCTAGTACTAGGGTCGCTTATTGCGGTTTTATTCTTCTCCTGTATCAAGGAAGATATCAGTTTTGATGGTTTTACCACCTCGAATTGGAAACCCGATGTTGCCTTGCCACTTGTTAACTCAACCTTGAGTTTTGCCGATGTTTCGGGGTTGACCGACTCCGGTGAAGTGTATCTGGATCAAAACGGTCGTATCGTGGTGGTATCCACCAGCTCACTGTACGAGCGTCGTGCAGAGGAATTCATCACCATTCCGGATCAGACCAATACCAGTTCCCTCCTCATTACCA
>CAYWDY010000338.1:0-2800 GCA_964455985.1 uncultured Flavobacteriales bacterium | reverse complement strand
ATGTGTACCATGGATTGAAATCCGTGTACTTTACCAGGGATGCCGGTGTTCGAGGATTTACTTGGATTTATTGGGGGATTGCTTTTACAATTCTACTGCTTTTAGCCATGGCCTTCTTGACTGGCTGGAGCACGTGGCCTAAAATGTTGCGTACCTATTCCTTTGCCATGGTCGCAATCATTATCATTACGCAAGTCGTTTTTACCGTCTTCCTTTTGGTGGATGACAGCCTTCGGCTCATCCGTTGGACCGTGGCTGCGATTACCGGCATGCTTTCTTCGACACCCGCCTCGTCTTCCTTGCAGGTGTCGCGGTTGGGATTCCTCATTAGACTGGGGACGTTTGTTTCCGCTATTCCCTTGGTATCCTTGGTTTATGGAATGACGGGAAACACATCCCGGTTCCACGTCCGTCGTATGAGTCTTCGCTTGCCCAAATTGCCTCCAACCTTTGATGGTTTGCGTATCGTTCAGATTTCAGATTTGCATGTGGGTAGTTTTCTATCGGGAGAGCCACTTCGACGTGCCGTTGACTTGATTCATGCACAGCAACCGGACTTGATCCTTTTCTCCGGCGATTTGGTCAATAACCTGAGCGAGGAAGTGGATGAACATCTGGATACCCTTTCATCGTTGCGTGCGCCCTTGGGAGTCTATTCGGTTCTTGGTAATCACGATTACGGGGATTATCATCCGTGGGAGTCTCCCGAGGCGCGAATTAAAAACCTGGACCGGTTGAAAGGCCTTCAGCGGTCTATGGGATGGAAGCTGCTGCTTAACGAGCATGATTACATTGAACGGGATGGTCAGCGGATTGGAATAGTAGGAGTGGAAAACTGGAGCGCTCGTATGAACTTCAAACGCTATGGGGATTTGAAAAAGGCAACGGACGGTTTTCAGCCTGCAGAAGTCAATCTGTTGTTGTCGCATGATCCTTCCCACTGGCATGCGGAAGTCGTCAATCAGCATCCTTATTTGGATCTGATGTTGGCTGGACATACACACGGTTTTCAATTCGGTATCGAAATTCCCGGTTTTCGTTGGAGTCCGGTTCAATACGTTTACCGCGAATGGGCGGATCTGTACGAATCTAACGGTCAACGGTTGTACGTCAACCGGGGACTTGGATTTATCGGATATCCCGGTAGGGTAGGTATCTTGCCGGAAATTACCGTCTTCGAGTTATCTTGCAGTTAAATCATGCTCTCCAAGAATAAGATCTCTTTCATCAAATCCCTGCATCAAAAAAAATTCAGGGCGGAGGAACAGTTGTTTCTGGCAGAAGGGCGAAAGGTCGTCGACGAACTGTTGAGTTCTGCATTCCGTCTAGCCTCCCTGATAGCTACGCGAGATTACTTGGATTCACTTTCGTCGAGCGTACTGAATTCCATTCCTGAAGTGATTGAAGTAAAACCGAGCGATTTGGAACGGATCACTGCGCTGACGACTCCGCAAGACGTCTTGGCCGTGGTGCATACGCCCGAGCGCGATATCGCTACCGTTATCATGGATAAAGGAATTACGCTCGTATTGGATGATGTGCGTGATCCCGGAAATATGGGAACATTGATTCGTATAGCTCACTGGTTCGGGGTGTCTCGAGTGGTTTGTTCGCTTAATTCGGTGGATGCATTTCATCCGAAAGTGGTCCAGTCTTCCATGGGGTCTGTTTTTCACGTGCCAGTTTTTGAAGTAGGGCTAGAGGGTTGGATTACGGATGTGAAAGCCCAATCCAATATCCCTATTTATGCCATGGTTATGGATGGTCAAAACATCTACCGCGAATCGCTGTCTGAAAACGCTTTGTTGATTTTAGGTAACGAATCCCTAGGGATCAGGACATCCTTGGTAGACCTGTCTACCCGCCGTGTAACCATTCCATCCTACGAACAAGTATCCGGTCAACGACCTGAGTCCTTGAATGTCGCGGTGAGCGCCGCTGTGGCTTTGGCTGAATTAAGACGGAAGTGATCCGTCTCCCAACACACGGGCGGCAAATCGGTTCTTTCCTCTTTTTCCCTCGAAGAACCGGTCGATAAGTACGGCATCCTTTTCCAGTTCTCCGCATGGTATGAATGGTACTGACCAAGTCACAGTCTTGGACGGATAATCCACGCCTACCATCACAATGGGGATGGATGCACCGTAGGCGATATGATAAAACCCTGTCTTCCATTTGGAAACGGCCGAACGAGTTCCTTCGGGAGCAATGGCCAATGCAAAACGCGACTCCTGTTTAGCTAAAGCGACTACTTGGTCTACCAAATTTGTCGAGCTTTTTCTGTCTACGGGGAATCCGCCAAGCTTTCGAAAAATCCATCCGTAGGGTTTTCGGAAAAGTTCTTTCTTGCCCAAGTAATTGGCTGGAAACTGTTGGATACTTCGAATGGCAAGTCCCAGAAAGAAATCCCAGTTCGACGTATGGGGCGCTACGATGATGATGTATTTCGAGAGTTGACGGGGCGGACCGCCTTCGATTTTCCATCCCAGCATTCGGAAAAAAAAAGAGTAAAGCCAGCGCAGATCGTTGATGTACTATGGGTAGGGCTAAGGTACTATTATTGATCGTAATCGAATAGGAGCTTTATCCCCGCTTTGATACCATTCGTCCAACCTGCCTGTCCTTTCACCAAGAATACTTGAGCAGGGGGCTATTTCAGGGTATTTTACTTATGTAATCAACAGCAATTCACTATGGGGGTTCATGAGTTTTACGCCAATGCGTGTGTGCCCCGCGATGGCGATCAGCAACGGTTAGTCGATGATTTCAAACGCCTGAGGGTGGGTCGCGGTAGGCCTCA
>CAYWDY010000337.1:0-2807 GCA_964455985.1 uncultured Flavobacteriales bacterium | reverse complement strand
TGCGCTCATCAGAAGGCATGGCGGCCAAGCGGGTGGCGGTGATCAGGCCGTAACGTCAACGGCGTACTACTTTCACCAGGACGAAACTGATTCCGGCGATCAATGCAGACGGATGAAAGCAAAGTGATATGGATCAATACCGCTCGGGGGCTTCTGAATTCTGGGACTTGGAAGGAATGGCGTACGGCTTCTTACGGGCGCGTACAGGCGCTCCAAACAATACACCAAAATTAGCCTGAGCGCATTTTCCGCGCAGCGGATACAAGGTTCCGAAAACATCATCGCTGATGACAAACAGGTTCACCGACCCTAAGCGCAGGTAGGCACCCATACCGAATGAACTGACGTAATCGTAACGCAGCCCATCCTTCGCCGACACCGCGAAGAAATTACCGATGCGCTGACGAAGCATCAATTGAAAGGAAGGCAGCACTTGCTGCTGGAACATCGTCCCACGGACTGCCAGAATACCCGTAGTAGAAGCCGTCAGCAGGTATTGCGCCGATAACATCACCGTCGAGGTCAGGGACGTAGAATACGACTGACGTGTTTCGGTGGTCGGAAAGGCATTGCCTAACGAATCCAGGTAATCCACGGAATCAGCCGATTGATTGATCAACTGGTTCAAAGAAACGCCGGAGAAAGAATAGTTGCCTTTATCGAGGCGATAATTAACAGGTCTTGTAACCCATTTGATCTTACCGATATCCAAGGCATCAAAAGAAACCGTGAGTCGCTCCGATGGCTTATAACCCAATCCGAAACTCGCGCCCCAACCGCCGTTCCCGTTACCCATCAGGTAATCGATCACGCGGTCCGAACCGGAGAAAATACTATCGGAAGCTTCGCTATCTAACAACGGCGAGCAGGTATTGACGACAGCATTGGACGACAATTGCAACGCGTAATCGTTGGCCCGCGTGGTGGCTGTCAGGGACTGGATAGAGGAAGAGATATTGTCCAATCCGATCAACCGCTTGACCCGAACACCTGCTGAAAACTGGTCGTTGATCTGAGCGGTATAACCAAAACCGATATCCCAGTAATGGGACGCGTCAAATCCACAAGTGGACAGATCGATGGTTTTACCTATGAAAGGACCGTTACCCAGTAGTAAAAGTTGCATGAACTCATCGGTGTATAGGAAATTGAAATCCACTTTGTGGCTAACATTCACCGAAAAGTAACTGCGACCCGCACGGAAACCGAAATCAAGCAGATCCGTCTGTTGGTTGAAAGCAAGGGAATTCCGTCGCTTCAATTTAGAAAGTAGCTGATCCAGGTTGATGTACGTCCCTTGATCCGTGATCATATGGGCACCGTAATAATCGAGTCCGCTATTGACAAAGCGCGTATCAGTGACAGGCAGGAAGGGCAAACTGAAAAAGTACTTGTTCGACGGCATCTGGGACGGTCGGACAAAAACCGAGGTCCCCACCTCAGGAAAGAACGGCAACTGAAAGCCGGTCTGAGCCTGCAGCTGCGAAGTAGACCCAACCAACAGGAGTACTACAAGTAGAAACAAGGAAGTAAGCGCTCTCATTGGGTGGATACATTTAAGCGAGCCCGCACTCCTAATTTAACCGAAAGCTGATCACGATCCGTAAAGACTACCCGTTGCTGTTGGGAGGCGTTGGGAGTGTTCAACAACGAATAGACAAACAACTGGGTGCATTCTGTGATGCGTTGAATGCGAGCCCGGTTGAAGGGCTCATCGTGGATGCGTTCCGTAGCGCGGATGACATAGCCGTTGGCATCTACATCAGCCGCATCGATCAAGCGGTCCATCGGATCAAGCAACAACGAGTCAAGCACTATACCATTCGAGTCAGCAAAATAAACCTGAGAATAAGCCGAAGCGGGAAAACCGTTCCGAATATCCAAACGGAAAACCATGGAATCCACTTGGTCAATATCCTCTAGGGCAAACTCCGCCGTATCCTTAATGGTATAGCGCTGCGCATATCCGTCAAGCGGAAGTTCAACCCGAAGCCGGGCATTGAAACGACTAGAGTCAGTAATGAAATTCAAGGTGCCGGTCGGATTGGCCGTATTCACGGATGCCAGATACGTCACATATTCCGGGCGCTGCTGCATCACCTGTACGATGGTGCTGTTGGAATTATTAATCGTAGCCACGCTGACTGCTTCTTGGCCGGGAGTCGACGGAGCCGATATGGAAAAACTATTCAACGTAGTGGAAAAAGGAATCGGAGATCCGCTGGCGGTCAACGGCTGCAAGAAAATACTACTCACAGTAAACGATTCTCCTACGCCGTTGGTGATTTCCAAGTTTACGGAAGGATCCAAAAAGGCGAAATCATCCGAAGGATTATTCGTGTACAAATTCAACCGGGCACTGTCTAAGGGAATCTGAAAACCTTGACTACCAAAATAGCCATAGACGTGGTAACACTTGATTTCTTTGAACGTAGCGGAAACGGAAATCACGGAGTTAAGAGCAGGAGCTATCCCCGACCTCGACAGGTTAAAGCCGTAGGCAATAGAGATTGTATTGTTAGAAGTTGGCGCCAGGGTGTATCCGGACAAATCCACACTGAGCAAGCCGTTGGTGACATTGGCAGGCAACGGAACCGATTTGAAAAAGGGAGTTATCGAAGAACCGATTAAAGTGCTCAATTCATTGATTAGAATGTCAACCGAACCCTGCAGCGGAGTGGGATTGGAGAAAGCGATTTCCAAGCTTCCGGATTTAATCAACATGGAGGTAAGCTGGGCACCAGAACCCGAATTAAAGGAATAGCTATTGCTAATGACTTGCTGGTAACTGGAGCCTACCGTAGGAA
>CAYWDY010000336.1:0-2831 GCA_964455985.1 uncultured Flavobacteriales bacterium | reverse complement strand
ATGGTCTTGAAACTACTCAAAATTACCCGCTTAATCCATTACTAACAATCAGATAATAGTCTTAAATACTCTCGCGACATTTTGTCCCATACTTTCACCCCATACCTCTAATATTTTTTCATGACGGAGACTCAGGTCAATCTTCTTGTATCCATCTTGAATGCCGGAGCGCACCCTCAATTCGTCCTCGACGAAGAAGGGAATTTCGTGGCCTACAATGACCAGTATGCCCGTGTGATTCAGGAGATTTTTGGATTGAAACTGGTGGAATACTCCAATTACTTTGACGTACTTTCCGTTGAGCCTACCCCCATACTCCGACAACCTTTCCTTAAAGCCATCAAAGGAGAATCCAATTCCTTCCTTCATTCACTTCGTTCTAAGACCGGTGAGACCTATCTTTTTCACGAAGAGATGGCTCCCCTAAAAGAGGGCGAAGAGGTCTTCGGTGTCCTGGTCCACTGGAAGGCAGTCACTGAGGTTGATACCCAGGTCAGCCCTACCCTGTCCCGGGAAATTCCGTTACGGTCCGTCTTTGACCATTCGCCCGACAGCCTCTTCATTGTGGACCGGTTCGGAAAAATCACGGATGTGAACCTGACAGCTTGTCGGATTACCGGTATCAGTGAAAAAGATTTCCAAGGATCAAGCATAGGTGATGTGGTTCCCAAAGACCAGCGCATGCGGTTCATGCGGTCCTTCTATTCCCTCTTCCTCGGTGCCCTTCGCTATTTCGAAACAACCATTTCCCTTAAAGATGGAATTCTGATTCCGGCGGAAGTTTCCGGACAACGGCTGATCCATAATGACAACGACTGCATCATTATCAGTCTCCGCGATATCTCCGAGCGAAAAAAGCTCGAGCTTGATCGAGAACGGTTCCTGCTGGAAAAGAGCAAGCATAATGAGTTCCTGGTAAAAGAAAGTTATCGTATCCGCGAACGCGAGCGCGAACGGATTTCCTGGGACCTTCACGATGAAGTGGGCGGCACGCTTTCCAAGATCTCCCTCATGTGCCAGATGATCAAGTCGCAGGTAGATTCTGCTTCCCCAGCCAATTCGTATATCGACAAGATCATTCACAGCACCCGAACCGTTCAGCAGAATATCGCTAACGTGGTATGGGCCATGAATCCCAAGAATGACTCACTGGACAACCTGGTATCCTACCTGAGCTATACCATTTCTGAATTCGTGGAATCCTTCGATTTCGAATGCCAGATGATCCGGCCCACTCGCATTGTAGACCGTCAGGTATCAGGTTCGGTCCGTCGCAGCATCTTCCTCTCCACCAAAGAAGCCGTTCATAACGTGGTCAAGCATTCCGGCGCCAAATCGGTGGAAATCCAAATCAATACGGATGAGCATCATATAGAGGTATTCATCCGAGATAAGGGAAAGGGATTTGATACCACCCATGCCACCCAATTTTCCAACGGTTTGGTCAATATGAAGAAGCGGATGAAGGAGATCGGAGGCGTATTTGAACTTACCAGTGCGGCGGATTCTGGAACGACGGTAAGGCTTTACTATCAATTCTCGGCAAAACCCGATCAAGGCTGATTCTTCCGGGTATTTTGGTTGTGCAGCATGAATAGCGCATCGGTATTCATGACTTCCTCCAACGGTTTGCCCGACTGACCCGCTTTCTCTTGCAGACTTTTCAACCAAGCGGGAGTAGTCTTCATGTTGTTCAGGATTTCAGCCAGTTTACGGTTATACACAGCCGTATCCGCCAACTCCGTGCAATAGAGGTCATAGGCGATCTTATCGAACTCGAACGGAAAGTTCAGCATGGTAGCCTCGGTATTCATGAGCATGATGACATCATGCCGATCCAACAGTGCTTTCACATCCACATGATCCCGGTCCACTATCCCATTCAAGAAGGGCGAATGGATTTCGCGGAAATAGAACCCGAAGCTGGAGGAATCAAAAAGGTGATGAGCGATGTCCTGCCCGTAGATATTCCAGAAGAAACTGTCTCCGACATTGAATAGCCGTACCTTGTCTCGTCCGGCTTCGACATATTGAAGCTTGGGATAGCGTAATCGGGGTTTTTCCAAAGGAAACAACAAATTCATGCCCCGCTCGATATCGGCGTCGATCGTGCTGACACTGTCGTTCTGGTAGAGCTCAGTCCAATACACCTCGACGGGATCATAACCGCGCCAAGCAGCCAAGTACCGGTTTATGGAATCGATGGCCAGTACAGCGCCGTAGTCGCTCCAATGGATGCCTGTTTTCGGGTAGAGCAAGACCTGCGAGGTATGTTTCATCGACATGAACCACTGGTTGAAATCGATGAAATGGATGCCACTTTTAGCGATAGCATCGCGGTAAACGAGATAATTCGTGGAGTCGTTCTTCCCGGAATACCGGTCCGGAATGAACTCGGGATAGAAAGAAGATTTGCCAGGGGCAAACACCACCAACAGCGACTTACCTCGTTTTTGAAAAACACTATCCAACACCACCAACCGGTCAACGACTTGCTTTATCTTCTCTTCGCCGACGAAATTATCCCCGTAATACGCGTCGATATAGCTTTCCTCGTACAGGTAACCCTCCTTACCGATGATGACCCCGTTTGCCTTGGCCTGCCGGAAAATCCAAAAATAGAGCTGGTTATTCAGTCGAACCAGCGTATTTCGGAAGCCGAATTCCTGATTCAGAAAGGCCTCTTTTCCCTTTTGATAGGACTCATCGTGCCATCCCTTTATACTTATATATATGCGTTCGACTTTGGTGATGGCCCCTTTCAAGGGTTCGACCGTGAAAAAGCCGGTTCGGTTCTGTACATAAGACAACAACAGGAAGACGTGTATCAT
>CAYWDY010000335.1:0-2836 GCA_964455985.1 uncultured Flavobacteriales bacterium | reverse complement strand
GGTACCCTTACCGTAAAAAAGATTGTTCTTTTGGTCTCCGTTTGGCGTGAACGAACTGGGAATGTAGAAGGTGAAGGAAGGTCCTACATCGAGCGGACGAGTGATGGTATCCATACACCCATGTTCAGTAATGACCACGAGCGTAGGATCGAAATGATAGTAGGTATTTCCCGGCATCGCCTCCGCGTAGGAATGATTAGGCGTTGGTCCCGCGGTATCGAGCGGTGATCCATCTCCATAATTCCAAATCCACATGGCCACATCGGCAGAGGACCGATCTTCAAACCAAAATTGGGGCGAGTTGAATTCCGTAGTGGGGGTGCTAACCTGAAAATCAGCAGATGGATTCTCGTACACCGTCACCAGTCCTGGAACGGTGGTATCTGCTGCACATCCTTCCGGGGAGACAGCGGTCAGATGAATCGCATATTCACCTGATGACTCAAAGCACCGTTGCGGATTCAGTTCTGTGGAGGATGCCCCTGAACCAAAATCCCAATAGAGTGAATTTCCAGAGGAATCGGATCCCGCATCAAAGGTCACACACAACGGAGCACAACCATCGGGATGATCGGCATGAATGACAGGAATCGGCGGGTCGTAAACACGTACCGTGACGGTTCCCGTCTGTGGCGTAGAGCAGCCGTCATTAACGGTGACCGTATACGTCGTAGTAGCAAACGGAGTAACCGCCGGATCAGCCAGTGTATCGCTGTTCAATCCGACAGCTGGTGTCCACGAATACGTGTACGGACCTCCGGTTCCAGCGCTTGCCAGGGCCGAGAGCGAGGTGGAAATTCCCGGACAAACAGGGGCTGCGGTATCCACCGCCAAGGCCAACGGAACCGCCGGTGTTACCGCGATGGATAAGGTATCGGACGGACAACCGTTTGAATCGATGGCAGAAACGAAATAGGTGGTCTGAACCAACGGCGTTGCCAAGGGATCCGGGATTTCAGTAGCGGATAACGCTGTCGGAGGTGTCCAGTGGAACTGATAGCCTCCTACTCCACCGATTGCACCTGCATTTAATTGCGTACTTCCTCCGGCGCATGGTGTTTGTGAAAGTATCGGTGTGAGTGATACCGGCGGTGGCTCGTCGACCTGCACATAATGTATCACCGTACAACCGTGATTGTCGGTGACCAAGCATTCGTAGAAACCCGCACACATGCCGGAAGCCGTTGCCGCGGAAGAAGGTGTAGGTGTGTTCCAGCTATATAAGTAAGGAGCTGTACCTCCACCGACCGTGACCGTAGCAGAAGCCGTGCAGCTACCGTAGCAGGGAAGGGAAGATAAAGCAGGACCGAAGATCGTGAGCGGGTCCGGTTGCATCACCTCGACCTGTGTAGTATCTCGACATCCGTAGGCATCCGTAACCATGACGTCATACACACCGGCCGGAACTCCCGAACAGGAAACAGAATCACACCCGGTTGACCACAAATACCGGTAGGGTCCGAATCCACCAGACGCCGTTGCACTAATCACACCGTCCGATCCTCCGTTGCATAATACAGGGACAGAAACCGCTTGCAGCACCGGAAACGTATCGACCACGACACGAACCAAACCGGTGCCGGAACAGCCGTTCTGGTCTGTCACCGTCACCGAATAAAGCGTACTGGTAGTCGGACTGGCAAATGGAGTAGAAATGGTGCTGTCATTCAAGGTGATTCCCGGTGTCCATTCATAGATGTTACCGTTGGCGGCAGGCGATGCATCCAAGCGCGTAGATCCACCACGACAGATCGTATCGGTAACTCCGGCACTAACCGTCATCTGAGCGCTTACGGCTACCGTGGCGGTAGTCGTTGACGAGCAGCCAAGGGTAGTACCCGTCACGGAATACGTCGTCACGGAAACAGGACTGACCGTGATGCTGGAGGTAGTCGCCCCTGTGGACCAGATATAATCGGCGGCTCCGGTAGCAGAAAGTGTTCCGGGCATTCCCGGACAAATGTTGATGGATGCTGCTTGTATAACCGGAACCGGATTGATCGTGACAGGAAGTTGCACAGAATCCGTACAACCGGATGAGGTGGAAACCACGAGCGTAACGGTGGGCTGTCCAGCTTGAGAAAAGGAAACCAAAGGTGAGGGCTGGCTGGAGGTGGCTGGCGTAGCGCCAGGGATGGACCACGCATAGGTGACTATGGCATCACCGGGATCGGTGGTGGAAAGATCCGTCAAAGCCTGGGCAGCCCCCGTGCAAAAGTCGGGCGCACTGAACAAGGCTTGAGGAACCGGATTCACTTGAAGCGTGCGTGTCATCGTATCGGTACAACCGCCAAGCGAGGTGGCGACCAACGTAACGCTCTGGGAACCCGTGGAGGGATAATAGATTGTTGGCGCCAACGAAGCGGACGAGGGAACCGTAGTACCCGGCATGGACCAGGAATAGATCAGCGAATCACCCACTGGATTATTGATGGAAAGGTTGGTAAGGGCTATTGAATCGCCGAAGCAGACGGAGGGTGCTGTGAAATCAGCAGTCGGATTGGCACTGATGACGATATCGCGTCTGATGGTGTCGTTACACCCACCAACATTCGTAACTACCAGCGTAATGGTCGCGGTATCCGGAATCGAAAAGACCACGGAGGGATTAGCCGTTGTCGAGAAGGAAGGAGATCCGCCGGGAATGGTCCACGTGTAAAGCGCGATGGAGTCTCCCGGTAGAGCGGACGAATTATCCACGAGTATCGTAGGAGCGCTGACGCAGATATTCGGCGAAGAGAAATTGGCCAGCGGCAACGGATATACGGTAACGGTGCTAGTAGCGGTATCCACGCAACCGGTGGTCGAACTAGCGATGAGCGTGATGGTAGGATTG
>CAYWDY010000334.1:2128-2842 GCA_964455985.1 uncultured Flavobacteriales bacterium | reverse complement strand
CTCCTCCCAAAACCCAATCGGCGCTATTGGAAGCCATGCAGGAATATGCTGTCACCGCAGCCGGCAAACGCTATCCGCTTGACCAGCCCTTTTTCGTTCTCGCTACCCAGAACCCGATCGAGCAGGAGGGAACCTACCCGCTGCCGGAAGCCCAGTTGGACCGTTTCATGTTCAATGTCCTGCTGACTTACCCGAAGCTGGAGGAGGAAGTGATGGTCGTCAAGAATACCACATCCGACTATCGTCCGAAGGTTGATAAAGTGATTTCCGGAGAGGAGATCAGTTATTTCCAGGAGTTGGTACGCCGTATTCCCGTGCCGGATAACGTGCTGCATTATGCGGTACAGATGGCGGCGCGCACGCGTCCGAACACGGCTCATGCCACGCCGGAAGTCAATCAGTATGTCTCTTGGGGCGCTGGTCCACGTGCTTCGCAATACTTGGTACTGGGAGCTAAATGCCACGCCGCACTCAACGGTAAATTCTCACCCGACCAGGAAGACGTCCGCGCGGTGGCTGTGCCTATACTGCGTCACCGTATCGTGCGGAACTACCGCGCTGAGGCTGACGGGGTATCGGTGGAGCAGCTGATTACCAATTTGATGAAAGCGTAAACTCAAGTACCGTCAGCTGTCTCATTTCTTTCCCGCTGACTCGGACTCGGTTTCTTTTCGAACGATTTCCAGATTCTCCAGGTTCACCTTGGCCAACAGG
>CAYWDY010000334.1:0-2118 GCA_964455985.1 uncultured Flavobacteriales bacterium | reverse complement strand
TCCGCAGTCAATGTGTATCAGGTCTTTTTGTATCCGGATTACCGTCCCTGTTTGCTTGCTTTGTAGTATCCTTACCTGAGATCCCAAGGCGATTTCAACCCGGAGTTTTTCCAGACGTTGCTGACGACGTTTGCTCACCTTTTCAGGGGTGTTCTCTGCGGCCCGTTTCTTATTTTCGGATGTAATCGTGCCGACCATCTTCTTGATGACTGCTTTTTTGTCTTTGGACTTTTCCCATTCCTCGCTCCAAGCGCGTAGACGTCGTCCCAGCTCAGCGAGTTTTCGGTTCTCTTCCTGTTTCTCCTTTTCCTTGTCCAGCCGCGCGGCCAGTCGTTCACTCAACTGTTCGAATTTCTCTTCAGCCGCTTCAGACTTGTCCTGCTTTTGCTTGAGTCGGGTTAATTCCACTTCCAGCCTGTGCTTCTGCTGCTGCAGTTCACCCAGCATGTCGTTCAATCGAATCTTGTCGCGTTGTACTTTTTTCCGGGCGCGGTCCAGCACGTGCCGCGGTAACCCAATGCGCTCCGCCACTTCAAAGGTGTATGAGCTTCCGGGTTCACCGACTGATAAGACGAAAAGAGGTTGCAGCGTTTCCGGGTTGAACAGCATGGAAGCGTTGCAGGTTCCTTCGAGTCGGTCTGCCAACAGCTTGATATTCGTGTAGTGGGTGGTAAATACTCCCAGGGCGTGTTTTCGGTTCAACTCTTCCAAAATCACTTCGGCGATGGCTCCTCCTAATTCCGGATCCGTGCCGGTGCCGAATTCATCGATGAGAACCAAGGAGCGACCCGTGGCCATCCTGAGGAAGTGGTTCATTTTGATCAACCGGGAGCTGTAGGTGCTCAGGGCGTACTCGATGGATTGACTGTCTCCGATATCCGCCAGCAAGTGATTGAACAGTGACATGGAAGATCCCTCGGCCACCGGAACAGGCAGCCCGCTTTGAATCATCAGTTGAAGCAAGCCGACTGTTTTCAACGTGATGGATTTTCCTCCTGCATTGGGTCCGCTGATGACCACGATCCGTTGGTTTTCGTCGAGGCTCAAGGTGAGTGGCACGACGGGTTTTCCGGCCGAACGGTTTTGCAAGAATAGCAGGGGATGGACAGCCCGGATAAGATGCAAGGAGGGGTCTCTGTCCAAGTGGGGTAAGCGGGCATCGATATCGACCGAGAACCTGGCCTTGGCCCGGACCGCATCCAGGTTCACCAAGAAATCCAGTTGACGATTAATGACGTCAGAGAACGGATGGAGACGGCCGGTCAGTTCGCGAAGAAGCCGTATCACTTCCGCCCGTTCGTCCTGTTCCAATTCAGCGATATCGTTGTTCAGTTCGATCAGCGCCTCGGGTTCAATGAAGGTGGTCTTTCCCGATTCGCTTTTGCCATGGATGATGCCCCGGATATCGCGCTTATGTTCGGAGGGTACGGCAAGCACTCTTCGGTAATTGTAGAAATTCTCCTCGTTGTCGCGCAGCCACCCTCTTTTTTTAAGGTCGTTGATGTAGGAGCGGAAGCGGCGGTCGGCTTCCTTGCGAAGCGTATGGAGTGCCGAACGGATCTTATTCAATTCCGGTGAGGCATTGTTTCGTACGGTTCCTTGTTGGTCGATGACGGCGTCGATGAGTTCGATTATTTCCTGTCCTTCCTTGAGTCCATGGCTCATGGCGTACAGAGCGGGCAGCCCCTCGGCTCGTTCCCGAAGAAACCGAAGCAGGGAGTTGACAATCGAAGAGGCGGAACGAATCCGACCGAATTGCACTTCTGTGAGGACCGATCCGGATTTTTCGATAAGGCGGGCCTCGGTCGTGAAATCATCAAAAAGGAAATCCGGAAAATACCCTTGGTTCACCAGCGTCAGTCGGTACTCTTCGACACGTGCCAGCTCCTGCATGAGTCGATCCCGGTCGTGCAGCGGACGCATGGCCAGGACTCGTTTTCGAGACCCTTCGCAACGGCAATAGGATTCTATCCGTTCCAGGATACGGTCGAATTCAAAAACGTGAAGGATGTCTTCGGGGTAGAAATTCACGACACGGCAAAGGTCGTAAATTGTCCACGAATCATCCGACAGCAAACGGATTACGTATTTTTAAGCCATGAAAATCGCTGTGATAGG
>CAYWDY010000333.1:1956-2850 GCA_964455985.1 uncultured Flavobacteriales bacterium | reverse complement strand
ACGAATGCAACCCGCTGGCCTTCATTATCGAGCAAGCCGGTGGCAAGGCTTCGGACGGATTCCGCAGGATTCTTGACATCCAGCCGGGTTCCCTGCATCAACGGACACCTTTGTTTATTGGCTCCGCGGAAATGGTGAGCATGGCAGAAGAGTTCATGTCCCGCTTTTCTCCGATCAACGCGTCCTGATCCTTCGCGGCTCCCCTAATTTTTACGAACTTTGTAACCGAAGGTCGGTCATCACCGGCTTTTCAATCGTGTGACCAAAGAAGAATTGCTGGGAAAATTCGCTTCCCGGCCTCAACTCGTTTCCATCCATCAAGCACTCCAACATCCGGATGTGCGTCGCTTCGTCGTGTCCGGCAGTTCAGGGGCTGCCTTTTCCCTGTCCATCGCGGCCTTCCGTCAGCTTTCCGAGCGGCCGCTTTTGGTCTTGATGCCGGATCAGGAAAGCGCATCCTACCTTTTGAATGATCTCGAGAATCTGTTGGGTGAACAGCAGGTGCTCTATTTTCCGTCTACCTACAAAAAGCCATTTGATCTTAGCCAGTCTGACAAAGGACACATTCTGCTTCGAGCTGAAGTCCTCAGTAAACTGAATCGCGGTACACGGATGCCGGTCGTCACCTATCCCGAGGCGTTGGCTGAGCAAGTGATCCACCGGCAAGGATTGGTACGCCACTCGCTGGAGGTACGAGTCGGGGAAAGTTTATCTACGGATTTCATCAATGAGTTTCTGCTGCATCACGGATTTGAAAATGTGGACTTCGTCGCCCAAGCCGGCGAGTTCTCCGTGCGCGGCGGCATAGTTGATTTGTTCTCCTTTGCCAACGAATTGCCCTACCGCATCGAGTTCTTTGGGGATACGGTAGAAAGCATCAGGACCTTCGATCCT
>CAYWDY010000333.1:0-1946 GCA_964455985.1 uncultured Flavobacteriales bacterium | reverse complement strand
CTGTCGGTCCAGTCGATGAACCATGTCACCATCCTTCCCGATATCCAGATGGAGTTGAGGGAAGAGGTGCGTTCACTTTTTCTGGAATTTTTGCCTGATAATGCCATAGTATGGTCTCCTGGATTGACCAGGATATGGCAAGAACTCCGCGAAGCCATGCAAGCGGCGGTGACACGTACGGCAGAGATGAAATCCTATGATGTCTCTGAATTCACTCGTGTGTTCACCGCGCCGGATGCAGTGCGTGCCGGATTAGAACGCTTCTCCCTGGTGGAGTTCGGAAACCAATCTTTTCTGCCGGATGCGACGCCCCTTACATACCGTTGTTCGCCTCAGCCTTCGTTCAACAAGAATTTCGAATTGCTGATCAAAGACCTGAAGAAGAATCAAGATGGCGGATTCAAGAATATCCTGCTCGCTGACTCGCCCCGACAGGTAGAGCGGTTGTATTCGATATTCGAGGATCTGGAAAAGAAGGATCCGGTGCAGTTCCGGGTGGAATTCACTTCCCTGTGTCTTTCACTTCACGAGGGGTTCCTGGACCATGACTTATGTGTCGCCTGTTATACGGACCATCAGATATTCGACCGCTACCATCGTTTCCGTTTACGCAAGAATTACTCGCGAAGCGAAGCGTTGACCATCAAAGAAATCTATAGCCTCAAGCCGGGTGATTTCGTGACGCATATCGATCACGGTATCGGTCGTTACGCCGGACTCGAGACCATACAGGTCAATGGTCAGCCTCAAGAAGCCATTCGGCTGGTTTATAAGGACAACGACATCCTCTACGTCAGCATACACTCCCTACACCGTATCGCTCGCTATTCGGGTAAGGACGGCACCGCTCCCTCGTTGCATAAATTGGGCTCCACAGCCTGGAGCTCACTCAAGCAGAAGACGAAGCGAAAGGTCAAGGATATTGCTAAGGACCTGATTGCGTTGTATGCCAAGCGAAAAGCCACGCCCGGCTTCGCTTTTTCGCCGGACTCCTATCTGCAAACCGAGCTGGAAGCCAGCTTCATCTATGAAGATACGCCGGATCAGGTCAAGTCCACACGCGATGTGAAGCGTGACATGGAGCGTAATTTCCCCATGGATCGTCTCATCTGCGGAGATGTGGGTTTCGGTAAAACGGAGATAGCCATTCGTGCCGCTTACAAAGCTGTTGCCGACGG
Source organism: uncultured Flavobacteriales bacterium (assembly GCA_964455985.1). Classification (GTDB taxonomy): domain Bacteria; phylum Bacteroidota; class Bacteroidia; order AKYH767-A; family 2013-40CM-41-45; genus Pollutiaquabacter. Next base: position 768 of record CAYWDY010000333.1, on the reverse strand, counting down.
AAAACAGGTGGCGGTATTGGTGCCTACCACCATTCTTGCGCTTCAGCATTACAAGACTTTCCGCGATCGGTTGAAGGAATTTCCGTGCACCGTCGATTACCTCAACCGGTTCAAGTCGGCTCAGCAGCAAAAGGCTACTCTCGCGGCGCTGGCAGACGGAAAGGTCGATATCGTCATCGGTACACACCGGTTGATTTCCAAGGATGTGAAGTTCCGCGACCTTGGACTGATGATCGTGGATGAAGAGCAAAAGTTCGGCGTAGCCGCCAAGGACCGTTTGAAAGCCCTGCGTGTTCACGTGGACACCTTGACACTGACGGCGACACCGATTCCCCGTACCCTTCAATTTTCCCTGATGGGGGCCCGGGATCTCAGCGTAATCAATACGCCTCCGCCTAACCGCCATCCGGTCGTCACCGAAGTGCATGTCTTCCACGAGACGGTCATTCGCGAAGCCATCGATTACGAGGTGTCACGAGGAGGCCAAGTCTTCTTCGTTCACAACCGAATTTCAGACATTCATGAAATAGCTGATTTCATACGCAAGCTGTTGCCGGATCTTCGTGTAGCAGTAGGTCATGGGCAAATGGACGGGGATAAATTGGAAGCGGTCATGCTGGGCTTCATCGAAGGTGAATTCGACGTACTGGTTTCCACTACCATCATCGAGTCGGGACTGGATATCTCCAATGCGAACACGATACTCATCAACCAAGCGCAGAATTTCGGGTTGAGTGACCTGCACCAGATGCGCGGGCGGGTGGGTCG
>CAYWDY010000332.1:0-2851 GCA_964455985.1 uncultured Flavobacteriales bacterium | reverse complement strand
AGTCGATTTGACGCCTTGACGATCATGAAAGACACGACGACTGCTCCAGGCCCTAATGGCTTGGGAACTGGCGGTTGGAAAATGGAAGGTATCTGTCCCTGCAACAACACCTACCCTCCTCCTGTCAAACCGAACTCCATGCGTTATGCCATCAATGCGGCAACGTCCGGATTCAGCAACTTCGCTACAGTACAGTTCTCCACCATCCTGCCTATCGAGCTGATTTCCTTCACGGCCGAACAGACCGCCGAAGGCAATCTATGTCGCTGGTCTACCGCCTCTGAAGACAACAACGACTATTTCGAAATCGAACGCAGTTACGACGGCGAAGAGTTCGAGTCCATTGGCACGGTACCCGGCTTCGGTCCAGGTTCTACCAGTCAGACCCACGAATACTCCTTGTTGGATAAGAAGCCGTGCAACGGCATCGTGTATTACCGCCTGCGTCAGGTGGACATTGACATGAATTCGACCACCTCGGATGTCATTGCACTGAACTGCATGCGTTCGAAGGACGACCTTGTCCTGTTCCCCAACCCGGCCTATGACAAGATCACCTATTCATTCTATGAAAACGCCGACGGTGTCGTCGATATCCAGATCATGGACATGATGGGTAAATCAGTCAAATCAGAACGTTATAGCGTGATGCGCGGCTACAATAGCTTGCGTTCATCCATTGACGATTTGGCGTCCGGCATCTATTACCTGCGCCTGGAGCGCATGGATAAGACGGGCGAAACCAGACTGGTACGCTTTACCAAGCGATAATCCAATCCCGTTTTACCTGAAAAAGGCTGCCCCTAAAAGGCAGCCTTTTTCAGTTCTGGAACAGTGGGACAAGCCTATTCTTAAGGGCCGGGGTTGCCCAGAATTGTTATCTTTGCGCACCCTCGAAAAAACCATGGATCGTAATTCCATTATCGGCCTTGTTCTCATAGGCATCCTCTTTATAGGCTACTCCCTTTTTACTCAGCCCTCTGCTGAGGAAATTCGTCAGCAAAAAGCCTATGCTGATTCCGTTGCGGCCGTCGAAGCCCAAGCCCAAGCGAGTGCAGCCCTGGCTGCCGACGCTGCTGCTCCCAGCATAGATACCACTACTGCTGTCAACGACTCGGCCATCACCTTATCCGATTCAGCCTTAGTGGCCCAGCAAGTTGCTCAATGGGGCGACTTCGCTGCCTCCTCCCAAGGCGAGGACCGGTTGATCACGCTTGAGAATAATAAAATCCGTCTCCAGCTTTCTACTAAAGGAGGCCGGATCAAAAGTGCGCAACTGAAAGACTACAAGACGTGGGACGGCAAGCCCGTCGAACTGCTGTCTTCGGATTCTTCGGTTTTCAACCTGACTTTCTCTTCGGGCAATCGTATCATCAACACGTCCGACCTGTACTTCCAAGCGGATACTACAAAAGGTGTGGTTCTTCGGGCTTCCGCCGGCCAGGGCCGGTATCTCGAATTCCGCTATGGACTGACAAACGATTCCTACCTCGTCGATTTCGACATCAGAACGGTTGGCTTGCAGGATGTGATTTCGACTAACGCCACGTACATCAACCTCGATTGGAGGGATCAGATGAAACGGCAGGAAAAGAGTATCGAATCGGAACGAATAGTTTCCACAGTCTATTTCCGCTATACCGATGAGGATGTGGACTACCTATCTGAAACATCAGACGAAAAAAAATCCTTAAAGACCAAGGTCAAATGGATTTCCTTCAAACAGCATTTCTTCAACACTACCCTTATTGCTGATCAAGGCTTTGAATCACCGGTCGTGGAAACCGTTACGGATGCAGGGAGCACATCTAATGTGAAGACCGCTAGTGCTTCCATTGCGCTTCCTTATCAACACCAGCAAGACCAGACGTATGGAATGCGATTTTATATAGGTCCTAACCACTACCAGACGCTAAAATCCATCGACGACCTGGGGCTGGAGAAACTGATCCCGCTGGGCTGGGGCATCTTCGGATGGGTAAACAAATTCCTGGTCATTCCCACGTTCAATTACCTGAACAGCTTCAGCCTCAATTTCGGCATCATCATTCTGATCCTGACGATCATTGTACGCGTCGTACTGTTACCCTTGACCTTTGGCTCGTTCCGGTCGCAGGCCAAGATCAAAGTGCTGCAGCCCGAACTCACAGAACTGAACGAGAAGTTTGGCGACGATCCGATGAAAAAGCAGCAGGAGATGATGAATCTCTACCGCCGTGCCGGCGTCAATCCGTTGGGTGGCTGCATTCCGGGGTTGCTTCAGTTGCCGATCCTGATCGCCATGTTCCGCTTCTTTCCTTCTTCCATCGAATTGAGGCAGCAGCAGTTCCTTTGGGCGCACGACTTGTCCACCTACGATTCCATTCTCGATCTTCCCTTTAAGATTCCTTTCTACGGCGATCACGTGAGTCTCTTCACGTTGCTGATGACTGCCTCAACAATCATCTATACCAAGATGAATATGCAGATGACAGCCGCGACCAATCCCCAGATGAAGTGGATGATGTATCTGATGCCTATCATGTTCTTGGGATTCTTCAACAGCTACGCCGCGGGCCTCAGTTATTATTATTTCCTAAGCAACGTTTTCGGTTTCGGCCAACAGTACCTCTTCAAAGCTTTTACGGACGAGGAAGCCATTCACCGTAAAATTCAGGAAAACAAGAAGAAGCCGGTTAAGAAATCTGGGTTCCAGCAACGTTTGGAACAGATGGCCAAGGAACGCGGCAAACGGTAGTTGGTTTTTACGGGCAGATTCAGGATATTTAACTAACCCATCATTCCCATGTCAACGGACTTCCTTCCCCTCAACGGTACCGACCACGTAGAATTCTACGTGGGCAACGCCAAG
>CAYWDY010000331.1:407-2856 GCA_964455985.1 uncultured Flavobacteriales bacterium | reverse complement strand
ATTTGATCACTTAATTGATGATGATACAAGAAATCTTTTGGGACCAGGTTCGGGAAGAAGATTTATTATATATGATGAGTTTATAAAAAATTATGATGTAAGAGAGCAAGAGCCTGACGCAACTAGAGTTGATATCTTTGGTAGCACACCACTTATAAATGATCAGACAAAAGGAATTACAGGTGGTGAAAATCTTACTCAGTGGGCTGGTGCAGTTGATTATGATCTTTGGAGACAATATGGATATAAAAATAAGCCAATTAATGACGCACCATTTATCTCAGATCCAGAAACCCAAGGAAAACCATTAGCATTACAGCACTTAGCAATTCAAAGGGCTGTAGTGTTCTCTGGAAGTATTCAGCTAGCAGGTAACGAATATTATCAGCCTGGTGACACAGTTTATATACCATCTAAAGGTTTGTTGTTTTATGTACATTCTGTAACCCATACTTTTGGATTTGGATCTTCATTTGATACTAACTTAAGCTTAATGTATGGTCATCCACCAGGAACTTACCTGCCAACTCCAATGGACGTTATTGGACAAACTTATTCAAAAGACTCATTAAAACATGGATCTTATTTTGTAAATAGAAATATTAGAGGTGATGATAAATATAGAGAGCTACAACCAGATTGCACCCTAAGATTTCCAAAGTATCCAAAAATTACAAGCAGTAACATAGAATACTTACTAAGCCATAAAAATAATATGGTTAAATTTTATAATATGATTACCGATGTTTCAAATGGTCTGTTAACTAGCAATAGGATGTTGTTAATCAGAGGTTTTATAAAAGAAGATTCTGAATCAAGTGAAGTTTTGGACTATATGTCTATTGTATCTGGATTGTTTCAAAATCCGGTTATGTTAACACAAAAAATATCTGATACTCAAGATTTAAGCTCTGCAGTCGGAGATGACTTATTGGCAGACTCTCTTCAGGCAACACAGACATTATTTAATATAAATGCTGGTTCTGGAATTAATAAAGAATTGTCAACAATTTTTCTTCCAAATGGTGCCCCAGTTACAAAGGTAACAAAAGATCAGGTTTTATTTCAGCTGGTAAATTTAAAGAGAGATTCTAATGAATCTTCTTTAGAAGCTTCTCAATCTCAACAGTTTAAATGTTTTTCTCAGATTGCATTAGACAAAATAGGAGAGGTCAAGGATGCTGATGGAAATGTGAAAAATTCTTTCCTTACCGCCACATCATCACTGTATGATAAACTTGGTCTTCCAAGAGGTGGACCATCTCAATCAACTTGGTTGGAGATGGAAGATTTAATTCAGAATATATCTGGATTAATAACTGGAGATTATGAAAAGATTATAGAGATTGGTATATTAGAATTAGATTCGGCTAGCGTAAAATTGCTAATGAGTTTAAAATAAGTTATGAATAATGTTCCTTTTTACTTTAGAGAAGCAGTAGTTTTTGATGTAGATCCAATAAACCTTACATGCTCGTTGCACTATGGTGATCCTGGTACTGGACAAATCAGCAGAAATGTTCCACTTCCGAATATTTTAGGATCTGGAAATGTTGGTTTGATTGTAAATCTTTTACCAGGAACCAGAGTAATTGCCGCGTATCTTCATGATACAGCAAAAGATCCAATCGCAATATTTGCAGTTCTTCCATCTGAAGCACAAAAAGGCCCACTTTCAATAAGAAGATTGGAGTTTGATAGAACCAAAAATCCAGGAACTATTCCATATCCAACTAATATAGCTCTTGGAGAAATATTTTTATCATCGCATATTAATTCACATCTTCATTTAAGAAATGATAATTCCTTCATATTATCATCAAAAAATCAAAAGGGTTTGTTTTTAATTTCAGGAATAGATGATACTACTCAGTCATTATATTCTGCAGCAAATAATCATAATACAGAGGGATCTGGAGGAAAATTAAGCTGGGGTAGAATAAAAAGAAATATGGCTAATATTGGCTATAGCTCCATTCATGATTTTTATCTGGATATAGATAGAGAGAAAAAACTAGATGATGTTTGTCTTTGGCCAAAAAGTCCTCCGGCATCAGAGACTACTGAGCTATCATTTAGAAATCCAGTTCTTTCCGAATACAGATTAGTAATAAATGAATTTTCAACTGAGTTTGGTTTTTCCGGATTTGATAAAGAATTTGAAAAATTAGGAAATTCAAAACTTTCAGAAAGAAGAGACCCGACTTACTTAAGAGATAGCTTATTGAAATTGTTGGCGGCAACTTGGTTGATATTAATGGTGTTGCCCTAAATATAAATTATAAGCCCATAAATTATGGATTACAAGTTCCTATCGTAGACATAGAAAAGAGGTTTGATGCGGCAAAAAGAAAGAGCAGAAGGGGTATTGGTTATCACTTCAAGTTATCAACAAATATAGATTCATCTGATGCATCCAATAGTTTACGTGATTTTATACTAGACATAG
>CAYWDY010000331.1:0-358 GCA_964455985.1 uncultured Flavobacteriales bacterium | reverse complement strand
CATCTACAACTGGCAATATACCCTACCCTGTTGATGCTAATTTCTTGGGCAATCCAAACAATAGGTTTATAACATCTAATCCAGCAAACCCAACTTCTCCAGAAAGAGTTCCAATTCATAATAGAGATAGAGGTGGTGTGCCCGTATTTTCGAAAATGCTGGACTCAGGTGCCCCAGCAGACGTAAGGACGCATAGAAGTACAGGAGTTAGATTTTCCAATTTAACAAATGATTCGTATTTCTCTGTTGCAAATGAGACTGGAGCAAAAACAGTAAGAATAAATCCAACCAAACATCATAATATATATGCAGCAGCCGAAAGACTCATCGCAAATACTGTAACCAAGATTTGGATACA
>CAYWDY010000330.1:0-2860 GCA_964455985.1 uncultured Flavobacteriales bacterium | reverse complement strand
TCATTCGCAAGCTGTTTGACACCACCTCCACACGAATTGCCAAAATCATGGACGAGCAGAGTCAGATCAAGATGACTCGCGAGCTGGTACGAAACAACGCGCAGCTACAGCAATACTCCTATATCGTTTCACATAACCTGAGAGCACCGATTGCAAATCTGTTGGGTCTTTCCAAGATTTTCAACCGACAGAATCTTGGCGACCCGCGGAACATGATGATCCTCCAGAACATCGAAGCTTCCGCAAACAACATCGACAACGTACTCCGGGATCTCAACGAGATCCTTTCCATCAAAAAGGACATCAACAAATCGAAGGAATACGTCGTATTCGACGAAGTGCTGGATACTGTCTTGAAGGGACTCGAACGTGAGATACAATCGATAAAGCCGATCATTACGCTTGACATGGAGGCTCCCGGTGTCATCAGCATCAAGCCTTACATCACCAGCATATTCGCCAACCTGATTGGAAATTCCCTGAAGTACCACCCAAAGGACCGGGAGACCCGCATTACGGTGAGATCAAGAACGACGGACCGTGCCATTGTATTGGAATTCGAGGACAACGGTATCGGAATCGATCTGGAAAAACACAGAGATAAAGTATTCGGTCTTTACAAGCGCTTCCACATGCATGTAGAGGGAACCGGTATCGGATTGCACCTGGTCAAATCCCAAGTCGAAGCCTTGGGTGGCCATATTTCCGTGACGAGCCAAGTCGACCACGGCACAACATTCACTTTAGAATTCTACCATGAATAAAGATCACCTCATCATGTTGGTGGACGACGACACGATCCACAACTTCATTACCGAACATTTCCTGAAGGACAATTATCCGCCGGTACAGGTGGTGTCATTCATTAACCCGGAGGAAGCACTTAGCCATCTTTCCGAAACCGCCACGAACCGGGAACTGCGCTTTCCGGATGTGATTTTTCTTGACATCAATATGCCCTTGATGAATGGCTGGGAATTCCTGGAGGAATATCTGAATAAGAACCTTCAGCATATTTCCTCCACGAAAATCTACATTCTCAGTTCTTCTCTTGACCCGAATGACATTTCCAAGGCCCAACGATATCCCATTGTTTCCGGATTCATTTCAAAGCCACTTACCCCAGAAAAGGTAAATGACATTCTGTTGTGATGGTCTCCGCCATGCAGTGTTCTGCATGAAATAGGTTGTTATTGAACAAACTTCTGGAACCGCGAGGATTACTTTTAGGTGGTTTTTACGGAAAGATATTTCCCACCCCTACTTTAATAATTTCATCTCTTTTTTTAAAAATAATCGGTGGGCAAAATGTCACACCTAAAAACCTATCCATAACAATCAGATTGAACAATCTGCTTCCAGGCGGACTTTTCTTGAATGATACGTTATTTCCCAAATACTAAGGACTACTGATCTGAAAGAGGCCAGATTCACAAGCATAATCGGAGCTAATACCGCACAGGAACTAATTATGCGCTATCAAAAATATTTGGCAGCACCAACCTCGGCATTCTATTCATTATTTGGTTGAAGTAATAAGTATTCCTACTTACATAAATAGACACATCATTTTAAGAATCGCTCAAATCGGTGATTTTGAAGCATAAGTAATTAACAACATGTTGAAAACTTTACCAAGACCAAATCTTTTAATTCAACCGGTGTTTAGGCACTTGGTCGCCGTTCGCCAAGCAAAAAACACATTTCGCGGAAATCGGGTTTTGAAGAAAAATAAATTAAATTAAATTGTGGCGTCAAACCTGACTTTGATCCTATTACATCAGCAACATCCTAACTCACATAACCAACTATGAAAACCACGTTTACCATCAAATCGGGAAAGACCGTAGGCCTTTTCTTTTTGTTCATGCTATTCAAGGTATCGTCTTCTTTCGGACTAGCAAAAGGATCGTTAACCATTTCCAATTGCGTAGCTGGCTCGAATTACATAGAGTACCAAATCAATGTAAACAACACCAGTGACGCTGGAGAGGTCATTTACATGAACTCCTACACTCCCCGTATTACTCACTCGGCTGCTATCGTTCCTGCGGGAACGAATACATACACGTACCAATATGTGGCTGGATCTTGTGATCCCGCAGTAGCCAACTGGTATACGACGTTAGGCACTACCTACAACTTGGGTTACACTGCTTCCAGCCGACTCATGCAAGGTACGCAAACAGCAACCATTTACGGCAACTCCGCCGCTGCCTCTAACGTACCGATTCAGCCTGGTGCATCCATCAATGTTGGTAAGTTTCGTTTGACGATTACCAATACCAATTTTGTGGCTTTAGCTAGTGTGGGTCTTACCTGGATCACCACCTCCGGCTTCACCGGCTATGTGAACACCGGCACCGCATCTGTCAATTTCAACACCTCAACCAACCGCACCTTAGGTATAATGCCTACGTTTTCAATTCCTGTGGGCTGCTCCATGACTGCTTCAGCCTCGGTAATCAATGCTGCATGTTACGGCGCTTCTAACGGCTCCGTAACGGTTTCTACCACCAATGGTACGAGCCCATACACCTACAGTTGGACGCCCTCCTCTGCCGGTTCGACCGCCACCGTCAGTGGCTTGAGTGCTGGATCTTACTCAGTAACTGTAACAGATGCAAACAATTGTACCGCCACGGCTTCAGCTACGGTCACCCAACCCGCTCAACCTACTCAACCTTCCATTGCCTGTTACGAAACAGCCTCTTGGAATTCAACTTCTTGTCAGTGGGATGTGACCGGTACGCAACCCTCACAACCCTCCGGTTTGGCTTGCTATGAGACAGCCACCTTTAATAACACTACTTGTCAGTGGGAAGTGACCGGCACCCAGCCTTCTCAGCCTTCTACGGCT
>CAYWDY010000329.1:0-2867 GCA_964455985.1 uncultured Flavobacteriales bacterium | reverse complement strand
GAAAAGTTCCAGAATTCCCCTTTGCCCGTAACAGGTAAAAACCAACGGGAACATACAGGACCAACATAAGCTCGTTCTTCGCGTTGTTTATCGGAATCACTAGGCTGGTATTTCCCATCCTATCGGACAGGATAATTTCATGTATCATACGAGTTTCGTTATTGAGAGATAAAAACAAGTAGCGACGAGTTTTAATGGTTCGTTAGTTCTGTTTTGACTCTTCGTTATTAACCGATAAATTCTTACATTTCACATCGTTAATCATTTATTCCTGCCGTATGAAACACACCCTCCTTCGCCCATTCATCGTATTGCTTGCCGTCTCCGTGCTGTTTTCCAGCTGCTCGGAATCCCTGCTGGTCAGCTCGGGTTCTACCGACAACAAGCCCTTGATCTTTAATAACGAATACGAAACCAAGAAACTTCCTGAGATCTCCGCCGATGGCTCTGCTTTCTGGGGTATTCCTACAACACCCAGAAATCCCCAGTATAAAGGCAAGCGAGGCTACCTGTTCTCCTTCAACGGCGTTGAAATCGGTCGCGGCTCTCGGGTTCTTCCCATTTTCACTATGCTAGGCTATACGTTGGGTTTAGGTGCAGCTATGTATTCAGTAGCCTTCAAAAAAGAAACTCAGACCTTTTATCCCGGTACCCCGTTTGAATATTCTGAAGTCGTGACTTCTAAACTTCCGCTAGGTCTTAGTTTACTGATTGCTGTCCCCATCGCCGGAACGCTGAACAACCTGACGTGGTCCAATGCCGCTGCTGGCGATGCCTCCCAGTCCATCAACTACCGCCTTATTTCCGAAAACCCCGGACTGGATTTGTTCTTTTATCCAAAGTATGACGTGACTCGCTCCATGGGTATCTGGAGTCAGAAGGCAAGTATCAAAGCCAACGTCAGTGGCGCCACGCTCAAGTATAAATCGACTAAATAAGCCATCCGCAGGATGCTGGGCTTACGACTTTCGCTATCACTTGTGAAAGAAATGCGTCCATTTATAAAATCCCCGAGGCAAGTGTGGACCATGATTTCTACTTCGCAGCACAGCCGGACACATTATTTCATCCTCTCGCTGCTAGTGGCTCTCGGACTTATCACGATGAAGGCTCAGGCCCAAAATGCCAATGCCATGACTTATTCGGTACAGCTTATAGTCACTTCTAAACCGATCAATCCCGAAGGTCCGTTGTTTTTACAGATGCCTACTGTTCACGAGGAAAACTTGGATACGGCTTATGCGTATGTCACAGCGCCTCAATCGGATCTTCAGCAGGCACTTAAACAACAGAAAGAAATCCGATCCAAGGGTTTCAAGAATGCTGTTGTTGTTGCCTATAAAAAAGGGAAGCGGGTTCCTTTTAATGCCTCGTTGGCGGAAATGATGTTGGCACCACCGGCATCGTCTGCGAATTCAGTCACCAGCGAAATACAATCGGAAGAGGAGCAGGGGAGTCCAATATTTATTTTTATTCGCTAGCCCATTCTTTTGATTCAATGCACGTTTAGCGCTGAGGTGTGGAGTATTTATCGTCAGAGATCTACACCATCTCACTCGACTTACTCTTACTGTTCTGTACCCTTGACAGCCGCATTTTGACGTATATTCGTATCGATGACACGCTTGATCGTTGATGCACGCAGTCCCGCCGAGTTCGAGCACGCTCACATTCCCGGGGCATTGAACATTCCCCTGCTTGATAACGAAGAGCGACGGATTATCGGAACTACTTATAAGCAAGAAGGCCGCAACGCAGCCGTCGATAAGGGCTTTGAACTGGTAGGCCATAAGTTCGGTGAAATGGTACGTCAAGTCCGGGCCTTGGATCCTGGGGATAAGCTCACGGTTTATTGCTGGCGGGGAGGAATGCGTAGCGGGATACTTAGCTGGGTCCTCACCTTACAAGCCCTTCGCGAAGCGGGGGAGCAGGTGATTGACCTCGAAAAAATAGCCAACCACCGGGGCTCTGCGTTCGGTGCGCTCGGACTGCCCGCCCAACCATCCAACGAATATTTTGAAAACCTTCTGGCCGAAGAGTGGCAAAAACTGGATGCCGACCGTGTCTGCTGGTTGGAGAATGAAAGTCGCTCCATCGGCAGTATCAAATTGCCCGAGGCGGTCTACGATTCCATCCGTTTCTCGCCGGTCGTTCAACTGGAGGTTCCCTTGGACATCCGGAAACGCTTCATCCTTTCAGATTACGGGGTGTTTCCTCGCGAGGACTTGAAAGCCTGTACCTTGAAAATCGCCAAACGCTTGGGCGGATTACGACTGCAAAATTCATTGCATGCGTTGGAAGAGGGAAGGATGGAAGATTGGTTGGACGAAATCTTGGTGTATTACGACAAGACCTATGATTACGGGAACTCCTTGCGTGCTCCCGGTTCAATTTTCACCCAAACGTGGGCGCATGGCGATACGTATGCTTCCGTGGCTTCGCGTTTGATTGACCAATCCCGAAAAATCTGATTCCGTGACCACTCCGCTTCGTCTTACCCAGCTGTCCAAAGGCTCAGGCTGTGGCTGTAAGAGTTTGGCCGCATCGCAGCGGCCAATGCCATCAGTGATGTTTATGCCATGGGAGGCGCCCCTTTGCTGGCGCTTGCCATCTTGGGATTTCCGGTGGATAAGTTACCGGTCGATACCGCGGCCCGGATCATGGAAGGCGCCAAGGCCATTTGTTCCCAAGCGGGTATCCCGATTGCCGGCGGTCACAGCATTGACGCCGTTGAACCCTTCTTCGGATTGGCCGTCAACGGTCGGGTAGAAGAGGGGCAACTCCGACGCAACGATACCGCTCAGCCGGGTGACTTGCTGTACCTCACCAAACCATTGGGTGTCGGGATAATGGCCGCCGCTGCCAAG
>CAYWDY010000328.1:0-2890 GCA_964455985.1 uncultured Flavobacteriales bacterium | reverse complement strand
GCTCCATAGTCTTCATTATTGAAGAATGATGTGGTGGTATTGATGATAAGGCTATGAGAAGGCACACCATAAAGCGCTTGGAAGTTGTATCCCGGTAACAGGTCAGCGTAAATCCTGTAGGTCACAGAACCTGAAGGAAGCAATCCAGAGCTTCCTACTGAGTCAGCTGATGTGGATACGTAGTATTTTTCCACAATTATGTTCTCCAATCCGTTCTGGGCATTAGAACCTTTTGAGATATAAAAGAACAGACCTAAAAGTGTGAGTCGAGAGACAATCTGGTAGATTGGTTTCATATTATTTGTGTGGTTTGATGTGTTTGTTCTGCAAATCAGAGATGGGAAAGGAAAATGACAATGTTTGAGCGTGTTTGATGTGCGCAAATTAGCACGGTAATTTTCATCTAATCAGTTACTGGATTTATGAATAAGTTACTAAATCTCAAATTGGGATGCTTTTAATGAACCAAAATGAATCAATTGAAAAAATAATGCGAATGAAATGTGAATAAAAAAAGAGGAGCTTAAAACTGAATTAAACGGACCTCAATACAATAATTCTTAACAATTAATAAAACTAAATCTTCTCTGCATGTAAAGACAGTTGTTTAATATCGCAAAAAAGTATAGAATGATTAAGTCTGCACGTAGTAGTGTATTTTATTGCATTGCCATATTGAACTTATGCTTTATTCAGTATTCGGGTTATGCCTTGTCACCCGGAAATATTGTTGTTCTAAAGACATTGGGAACTGTTTCAAAGGCAGCTTCTCCCATTTATTTGGACGAGATTCAACCCAATGGCACTCTATCGAATACTATCGCACTACCTAATACTGGGAATTTCGCCATCCAAACAGCTGGTGTATTTGGAGGTTCAGAAGGCTTTCTAACTACATCCTCTGATGGAAAATACTTGGTTTTGGCTGGATACAATACCTCAACATATTACGCTGACATAACCACTACATCTTCAGCCACAGTATCGCGTGTAGTTGGCACGGTATCACCATCGGGAAATTATATTCAGCGGTTTACAAGCAGTATTTTTTTTAATAATAATGATATTCGAGGAGGAGTGAGTGATGGATTGAATTTTTGGGCGAGTGGAGCTTCGTCTGCTAATATTGATGGGGTAAATTATTTTGGTCCTTTGACACCCGTTGGACTTGCAACGGCATTGGTTCCTCCCAAAGCATATGGGCTTCGCCTTTTTAATGGAAAAATATTCTATTCGACCCAAAAAACAGGACCAACCAATACGACAGCTCAGTTGGGTATTTTCCAATGTGGCAGTGGATTGCCTACGAATGGGCAAGTAGGGGTTATGCAAATAATCAATACAGGATCTCAATTGCCGCAAGATTTTTCTATTAATGCCAATGAAGACGTTTGTTATATAGCCATTAGCAGCAATTCAGCGACTGGAGGAATACAAAAGTGGCAGAAGTCCGACTCTATTTGGACACTTGCTTATACATTAGGAACAGGGGTTGCCAATGTAGGAGCCTACGGTTTAGTAGTAGATTATGCTGGAACTTCACCAATCATTTATGCTACAACGTATGAATCTACTGGTAACCGAATAATAAAAATTCAAGATGTTGGCCCAAGCTCCTCTGCTACGACGCTTAGAGGGCCAACATCTGGAGTAATCTACAAAGGGATTTCTTTCTCGCCGGTTGACCCGGGTCCATGGGTGGTTAATCTTTCTCTTAGCTCCCCTTCTGTTACTGAGGTAGGAAACGGAGCTGTAACAATTACTGCTACAGCATCATCCGTACTGCCGGATACTGGGAAAGTAAATATATCCATAATAGGTCCTGGGATAAGTGAATCTGATTATTCACTTTCTGACACTGGTATATCCATTCCTGCCGGATCATCTCAAGGAAGGGTTACTTTGATGGCAACAGACGATCAAGTAGTCGAAGGGGATGAGACTTTAGCTGTAAAAATTACTTCATTGAGCAGTGGTCTATTGCAAGGTAGTCAGGCTAGTGTTTCATTAATTATTGTGGATAATAACACGAATAATCCGCCCTCCATCAGTTTGAATACCACAAATACGCCTAACTCTATTGATGGGGGTAAAACAAATGTTGGTTCTTTTCTTACGTATAGTGCGGTATTAAATGATTCGTTGGATCCCATGAAAGTTGCTGGCTTGACATTCACGATTTCAGACCCCGACGTATCATCTTCTCAACTGGTGTTGACTTGTGTTTCTCAAAATACTTCGGTAGTGTCTCCGTCTGGTATTTCTTGGATTGGCACAGGGTCTCAGCGAACCTTGAAAGTGAGAGCGTCAGGTTCTGGCTACAGTACATTAATCGTAACTGTATCTGATTTGATTGCAACCAGATCATTCACTATCCAGTATGCTTGCTCTGACGGATCGCCTGATTATATTCCTTCCCATACCTTTTGGCATACAGGCTCTTCGGATGGTTCTACCGGTATTGAATTAGATCAAAACTTAAGTGTAATTGGAGATGATGAATTGAACGTGTTAGGCGTATATCCGTTAGCATCTTCTGGTTTTCCTGTCAAGACGTTTGACTTTACAGCTTATTTGAATCTTCCTCAGCCCAGCTCGCCAGAAGTGGATGTAGAGCTTAGTGTAAAAAGTTTTCAAAGCCAAAATAGATCATACTGGTCTGGTTCCATGGGAAATGGGAAAACCCCATTTGATAATAAACCTAATCGTGATAGGCTTTTTGCCATTGATATTTTTGGTACGGGAGACTCGGCTCAATTCCAATTCAGAGGATGGGTCAACATACGAAGTGCCTTGCTAGCCTGGGGTGATTCTCATGGTTATAATTTCACTTCATCTTCCTCGCCTGGAGTTAACCCAAAAGGCTTGGATGGATTTTCACTTGAAGGCA
>CAYWDY010000327.1:0-2892 GCA_964455985.1 uncultured Flavobacteriales bacterium | reverse complement strand
TTGTCGGTAATACACGACCGCTGACTCCACATCATCCGTAGCCTCATAGGCAGCTCCCAGCTGATCCAAGCAATCGGCGAGCAGGTCTTTTCGCGCGGGAAATCGTTTCAAGATGATTTCCCGGGTAGCAGTCAGTCTTTTTATGGCTTTGGACGTATAGGCGAATAACACATCCAACTCACCCGCTCTGATCATGGCGGATACATAATCCGTGGACAGCGGCTCATGGTTCAGGGTTACACCAGCTTTTTCGAAAGCCCGATAAGCTAAATTATAGCGGGGTTGCTTCAGGAATCTAAGTCCGGCCTGATAATCCGATTCGGCCTTAGCGGTAAAGACCGTCAGGAAGAGAAGGCCGAACCAAAAACTCCGCAGCATGCAAGGGATCAAAGACTCGACAAACGGTCGAGTACTTGGGAAGAAAAGCCCGACAGCGGATGCGCCGGGTCGGAAGAAATATTTTTCAAGGCGACTTCCATTTTTTCGGCATCTCCATCGATCAGGTATTGGGCTACGGCTTGATAGTACACCGACTTGGCCTTGTAGCACGAATTACCAGAAGCGACGCGGGTGAAAAGGGAAAGCGACACATCCCCTTGTCGCTGGCGTAACATGGCTAAAGCGAGGAAATAGGCCAAGGTATCGTTAGTAGGATTGACCTGATAGAGCACGTCAAAACGACCGGCTGCTTGCGAGAACTCTCCTGCTTGAAATACAGACATGGCCTGATCAAACTCTTTGTGGTCTGTTCCTTTTCCCATCAAAACCGGCAATCCTGGCTCGTCGGGGAATAAGTCGTCCGTGGAACCGACCGTTGGAGTGACCGCGAGTTTTAGGATCCACGCGGCTCCGATGACCAGGAGAAAAGCGGCGGCAATACGCCACGATCGGTTGATGGCACGAATGCCCGTTGGTGCGGGACGTTCCAATTCCTGATCGATTTGATGAAAGCGGCTACGGATCTCTTTTTCTTTCCGGTCCCGAAACGCCTGACGGACGCGCAAATAGGTATCGTTCTCCTGCTGCAACTGCAAATCGACCAACAACTGGATTTCAAAATCCTTACGCTGCGCCTCGTCCATCCTACCTTCGTGGTAGGCTTCGATCCGTTCGATATGTGTCGGGCTTTCAGTCATGAAGTTGATTCACGGAACTCCGCGTGCGATGCCTCAGACTGGCCAGCAGTTTTTGAAAAACCTGGTATTTTTTCTTCTTGGCCACGTCCGCATTCTTATACCCTACCGCCCGGGCGATGGATTTCATGTCGAGTTCGTGCATGTAGTAGAGCTCCAAAACCTGCCTTTCCACGGGTTGCAATCCGGAGAGATATTCATCCAACTGCCGGACATTATGTTCGCGGTCGTGAATGATATCAAACGGTGTATAGTAACTATTCATATCCGGAACCGAGGAAAAGGTAACCGCACGCTGTTTCTTTTTGATCAAAGAAAGAAGCAAATTCTTTCCGATGGAAAACAGGTAGGTCTTTATATCACAGGTCAACTCCGTAAGCCGACCGGAATGGATATTGTTCCAAAAGGCAATGAAAAGATCCTGGTAAACGTCTTTGGCCTCCTCCCGGGACACCTCATAGCTGAAGCAAGCCCAATCGAGAAAATCGTTCCGGTACTCCTTGTAGAGTTTATAGTAAGGGGCTTCGTTTCCCGAACGGATCTCCTGAATGATGTCTTTTCGCATGCTGGGAAACATCTGGAATCAATACCCCAATTTAGTCAAAAAAGGGGAAGGCGAAAAATCTGTTTTTACCGGAACAAACGCCTTCTTTAAAAAATCGATCAAGCCGGTCACCTTTAGGGGGTTATAGGCTATCAATAAGCACTAACCCTTTCCCGGGAAATAAGATCCGTTGAGATTTTATTCATTCACTCCGGGATTCCCTTTGCTCCGGGGAGTCCCGGAGTTTTGTGGAATCAGAGAGCCTCGGTCAATTGAAATTGGTAGCTTTCCATAATGGGGTTGGAAAGCAACTTTTTGCACGCTTCTTCCACGACCGCCTGGGCCTTTTCCTCGGTGTCGGCCTCTAGCTCCAAGGTGATGTGTTTTCCGATACGAACATTATCCATGGTTTTCAATCCCATGTTCTGCAGTCCAAGCGTTACGGCTTTGCCTTGAGGATCCAAGAGCGCTTTCAAGGGCATCACGTCAATTTCGGCGATATATTTCATGCGTTAGAAGTAGTTTCTACGGTTGATTTAATGAGGGACAAAAGTACATACAAGCCCACCATCATCGGCAATGCCGACCATGAAAAAATGAGGGCTAAAACGAGTGAACTCAGGATCAAGATGTACTGGAACAGGTTTTTTCGAATGGAAAACCCGTGCACTTTAAAGGAAAAAAGTCGCCATTCGGAGACCAACAGGTAGCTGGAAAGCATGGACAGTCCAATCAGCACCCATGGATTCATCCACCAGGAACCTTCCACGGCCAGTAAGGGCAAGGGAATAATCCAGAGGGTATTGGCAGGCGTAGGAAGGCCTATGAATCCGGTAGTTTGACGTTCGTCGATGTTGAATTTGGCCAAGCGTAAAGCGGAGAAAACCGCCACGGAGAACGGAATAAACTGGAGAATGCGGAACACCTCCGGAGCGAATGTTGCCGGGCCGGTTACCTGAAGCAACCGAAAGAGCACAAACGCCGGTACCAGGCCAAAGGAGACCATATCGGCGAGGGAATCAAGCTGCTTGCCGATGGGAGATGAAACATTCAGGGCGCGGGCCACGGCACCATCCAGCACGTCGCAAACGGCAGCAGCCACTACGAGGTAAAGGGCTTGCGAAGGGTGGTAACGTAACAGTGCGACTAACGCCAGACAACCGAAAAAGAGGTTCAGGCAGGTGAGCAGGTTGGGCAGGTGCCGCTTCATGGTCG
>CAYWDY010000326.1:0-2894 GCA_964455985.1 uncultured Flavobacteriales bacterium | reverse complement strand
GATTAAATTCATCAGCTCCAACAATAACGCCTGAATTTTTATAAAAAAAGCACACTTTCGTGGGTATAAAATGGAGTGTGATAACGGCTTTTGATGAATTGCCTACCTTTAGGATACATTTCCTAACCCGTATGATTCAGCGTTCCCAGTCCCTATACCTTCTTTTAGCCGTGCTCCTCGGTGTTTCGTTGTTCTTTCTCCCCGTCTTTGAATTTCCCGGTATGAAACCATCCGTCGTGCCTCCTGCTAATGAAGGCCCGGCTACAGACACCCTGTATTACATCACCTCCAATTCGTTGCTAATTCTGCTTCATGTCGCCATCTGCTGTATGGTCCTGATCACTATTTTCTTGTTCCGTAATCGAAATCTCCAAATTCGATTGTGCAATCTTTCCCTTTTGCTGATTAGCGGATTGATCGGTTTGTTATTCTTCACCGCCGATAGTGTCGGTTCAACATTCAATCATCAGGTCGTGTATCACATGGGATCTTATTTTCCTATGATACAGCTCGCGCTGGTCTTCGCCGCCGCCAGAGCCATTAAAAAAGATGAGGAACTGGTTCGCTCTGCTGACCGGTTGCGCTGATTTTTATCAGTAACGGAGGTCAGACGCTACCTCGTTTCCCCAATTCAATCACCTCCAGATTTTCTACATTCCCTGATCTCAGGTTGAACCTCAACAGCGTTCGTATGTGATGGAAACCGTGTTTACCGGCTGCTCCCGGATTCATGTACAGCACATTTCGTTTGGAGTCCATCTGTACTTTCAGGATATGAGAATGGCCGCACACCAGTAATTTGGGTTTGGCGGAGTCGAGGAGTGAACGCACCCCGGGTGCATAAGTTCCAAAAGGTCCTGCGATATGAATCATCAAAACGTCAACGCCTTCAGCCTGGAAAAGCAGATGTTCGGGAAACTCTTTTCGAATGGCCGTCCCGTCAATGTTTCCATAAACGCCGCGTAACGGACGAATGGACTTTAGGTGCTCTGCAACGTCCTCTCCGAAATCACCCGCATGCCATACTTCATCCACGTCTTTCATCCACTCCGTCATTCGGTCATCCAGGTGACCGTGCGTGTCGGATAGCAGGCAGATTCGTTTCATGGGAAGGAGGTCGAGAGCAGAGAGCTCCGCTTTCAGATCTCTTCGATGTTTTCTGCTTCCAACCAGCCGATGGAACCGTTGGCGATCCGGATCTTCTTCCAGGATCCTAGCTGATCCAATACTTCCAGTTTTGTTCCCTCGTGCAGAATGAACAAGTCATTGCCCTTGTCGTCGGGTGAACTTTTAATGTAGGCGCTTGGCGACATGAGTACAGCGTATCGGTTTCCAAACTCCCGGTCACAGGCTTCGTCTGCCAAATAATACACGACCAAGGAAGCAAGCAGCAGCGAAAAGGCTCCTCCAAGGGCCCATTTACGGATGGAGACCGCGCGCGCGAAAAGGTAGGTGAAGAGGCATACGAACACAGATCCGAAGGCAATCAGGAATAGGATGCTCCAGTTCTTTTCATTCATCGCACCTACGGTCGAGCTGAACCAGCGCTGGTAGAAGATCTGAGGCATCACATCGATTTTATCCACGCATTTCAGGCCCGCAACCCGCAAGTTGAAATCGATCTCTTCGTCAGCCGGAGCCAGTCTTTTGGCTCGTTCGTAATGAAGAATCGCCTGCGCATTTTCACCGTTCTTGTACAAGGCGTTCCCCAGGTTGTATTCCAATTCGGCGCAGGTCATTCCTGATTTCAAGGCGTTCTCATAGGCCATGATGGCCTTGGGGTAATCCTTGTTCTGGTAGGCTTTATTGCCCAGCATGAAATCCGAGGCTGGATCAGCTGAGACGAACCGGGCGATACCCAAGGCAAGGAACAGGGCTGTGATCAGTTGTTTCATGACTTGATGGCGTTTTCAAGTTGTGTGATGATATCCAGGCCCTGCTGATAGAGACTGCTTTCGGACAATCCCGCACTTCCGGCGAAACGGGCGAATTCGCAGTCGTCTGTGGCTTTCAAGAAAGACTCGATCATCGCTTCAGATACTCCTTTTTCACGAAGGGCAATGGCCGCCGAGTCTCGGGATAGATCAGCTACAGGAATACCCAGTTTGTCACCTACGAACCCCCACAAAGCCCGGAACAGTTCGTCCAAAAACTTATCCCGCTCCTGACGGTCCAGGAATCCTTTGGCAGTACTCAAACGCTTCAGAGCTGTCTTGCTCGCGCGTTGCTGTTTCATCAACGAAACGTTGGAAGAGCGGATCCGATGACGACGGAACATCCAGGTGAGGAGCCCAAATAATACGACGGGAATCAGCGAAAGTACATTGAACAGGAACGAACGGAAGAACGGCGATCGGTGTTCGATGAATTGAGGGGGATTTGTCTTGATGAACTGGATGTCTTTCCCCAGCAATTGCACATCGGATTTGTTCACGCCAGTCACCGTTGTCGTTGTGGTCATGGTTCCGCTGCCTTTCTCTACGGTCAACGTGAGTTCGGGGGAAGGAAGCGTCACATAGGACTTTTTCTCCAAATCATAATACGAGAAGGCGCCTACTGGAATTTTATATTCACCCGGTGTGCGAGGAATGATAAGATAGTCGAACGATTTGGAACCGGTGACACCGCCCGCTGTCGCACTTACATTGACAGATTCCTTGGGTTCGTAGGTTTCCATGTCAGGTGGAAACTCGATCGACGGCGCTTCAATCAGTTTGATGTTGCCTTTTCCGTTAATGCGGATCTTCAGGGTAACGGCTTCGTTCGCTTTGGTCTTGGACTTATCCAGTGATACTTCACACGATAATTTGCCTACAGCACCGGAATAACCAAGCGGAGCACCGGGTGGCAGTTCTTTGATAGTTACCGAAAGGGGGGCGCTGTTCAACGGCACT
>CAYWDY010000325.1:0-2895 GCA_964455985.1 uncultured Flavobacteriales bacterium | reverse complement strand
GAGGGTGCGCATCTCCAGTATTGGTTCGTAGGAGGGTGAATTCACGACGGACACCGTGTAATTGTTCAGAAAGGGCATGTCGGATACCACCGCTTCGGTGGAAAATCCCAATCGCAGGTGCTTGGATTCGTACACGTAGTTTTCATAGCTGACTCGAGCCTGTATCCAGTCGTGATAGTCTTCGGTGACAGACCGGTTCGTTGATTTGGAACCCGGGATAGTCTGTTCCATGATGTTGGTGTAGCGGACCGATGTCAGGAAACGCGCCCCTTGGTTGGCATACTGTTTTTTCTCTTGTGTACTCCATTCGTACATCCATCGTCCGGTGAATCCCCGCAAGGTGGTTTTGTCTGCTGTATCCGTCTGCGCAAAATCCATCGTGGGGTAATAATTGTCGGCTATGCGGACATATCCGGACCGGAAAGTGAATTCCCCTTTGTTTCCGTAGGGTACTCCGATGCAGCCGCCGAAATGGTAGTCGGACTTTAGCAAATAGGATGGCCGTTGCTCCTGGAAGAAGGCATTCGTGCTCCTGAAGTAATCATATTGATTGAGTGTGGCGTCCAGTTCCATAAAATACGGAAGTCGAGTAGGTGCATCCATCCGAAAGGTGAATTGCCCGGAGGTGTAGAGACGACCGAAATAGAAATTCGTGTTCAGGCTGTAGGATCGGCGGCTCCAGAAGCGGTAATTGATTCCGGCGTATGCTTCACTGATAGGCCTAGAAGAAATGTTGCCGCCGAATTGCAGCGTGAGGTTTCGTTCCCGGGCGATCTTTAGCCTGAGGTCGAAGAGGGAATCTTGAGGCCGCCATATAAGCTGGGGGTCAAGTTGCCGGATATTCGGATCAGCGGTCAGTCGGAAGTAGGAGTGACGGAATTCATCCAAGGAAAGTGATGCGGAATCCGGCTTTAAGATGGCGCGCACATAGGTGGCCTGCTTGGTATTCAATCCTTCAATGTCTACTGTGGCAATACGCATAGGACTCATGCCACTTCTGAACCGGCTTCGATGTTGATGCAGCAACACGCTGTCACTGCGTTGGGAGACGAACAAACGAATGCTGTCGAGTTTGCTTTTCGTTTTAGAGTACCCCTCTTCTAAAATGGAAGCAGTCTTAGAAAAATCAAACAAGCCGAATTTCTCCGTTTCCAGATCAATCAGGATTCCCTCTTCGGGTCGGATAGACAAATTAGTGGGAACAGTCATCATAGCCTGAAGCAGATATAACAGGTCTGTTTCAGAGGTGGGGCGGTCATCTCCGGAAGCGTTGATGCCAATGATCCGGTCCGGGTGGAATTCCTCCCTCATCACATCGGCTGGGAAATTGTCATACAATCCGCCGTCGTAATAGATGGTTCCCTCAACGGATACGGGCCTAAAGTAAAAAGGATAGGCGGAGGACGCTCGAACGGCACGGGCTAAATCACCGTTCCGGAAGACGTGACGTTCCTTCTCAGCGATATCGGATGCTACGCAACGAAACGGAACAAACAGGGAGTCGAAATCATAGTGTGCTCGGGCGATGATCGAGGACGTTCCCCGGAGCAGAGCAAAGTCATACGGAACAGAACTCACCAGATTCGTTGGTAGTGAAGCGGTCAGCATGGAGTCCAAGGAAAAACGCAAGGTGATCCAGGATGCGTTGTCGGCAGGTTTGGAGAAATAGTAATTGGTCTCGGCATTCCATTTCCCCGTCGCCCACGATTCGAATTCCGAGGTCCTGACGATAGAGTCCATTTCTTGAGGTGAATACCCCAAGGCGTATAAACATCCCACCACGGCTCCGGCTGAAGTTCCTACGATGAAATCAATGGGGATGTGGCTTTCTTCCAGGGCACGTATGGCACCGATATGTGCCAAGCCACGCGCTCCGCCGCCACTGAGTACAAGCCCTACCGATTGCCCGAAAGAGCAAAGGGATATCGACGTGAAAAGGAGTAGAGCCAGGATCCTGTTCATGAATAGGGAAAAGGTACGACTAATCGACCTTGCGGCGACTGACGGTTGAGGACAATTCTGAACGTAAGCGACGGAAGTAGGAGGGGGTGTCTAAAAGTCTGGAACCGTACCACGAGAAGTATTCCCCGGGAACGATGATACAACGCGCGTTGGGAAACCGGAACTGCAGCCTTCTCCGGTGGGTGTCGTTGAAGGGAAATGGTTCTGTGGAAAGCGCAATGACGTCAGGTTCCAGCGATTCGATTTCGTCCCAGTCAGTTATCGGATAGCGGTCGCGGTGGGCGAACACATTTACCAAACCGCTCCTGCGCAGCATCTCATGGATGAAGGTTTGTTGTCCGGCACACATCCAAGGCTCATTCCAGATCAGGTAAGCGATACGAAGGGGTTTTTCTTGTTGGACTTCCTGAGTCCACGCGTTGAATCGTTCTTCGATTTCCAGGGAAATCCGTGTAGCCTCAAGATCGCGCTGGGTCAACACGCCGATGTGCCGGATCATCTCCAAGGCATCGCCCAAGGTGTTGACATCGCTGAGGTAGACTGGAAATTCAGCAGATAACAGGTCAATCTGTTCACGGACATTTTCCTCCTTGTTGCCTACGATTAGGTCCGGATTAAGCGAGCGGATTTTGTCTATGTCCACGGCTTTGGTGCCTCCAATCCTGGTTTTAGAAGCATGCCAGTCAGAAGGATGTATACAAAATCGGGTAATGCCAACTACTTTCTCCTCCAGGCCAAGGGCGTGCATGAGTTCGGTCTGCGACGGGACCAGCGAAACAATCCGCTTGGCACCCTCGGTCAAAGCGACCGGATGGCCCAGTTGATCCACCAAATTGATCATGCGTAGCTGATCAGGGTTATTCCATATAGCCCATCTTCTTCATCCAGTCGTCGTTGAAGATTTTGGCTAAGTAACGCGAGCCGTGGTCGTGG
>CAYWDY010000324.1:0-2900 GCA_964455985.1 uncultured Flavobacteriales bacterium | reverse complement strand
AATTGCGCTACGACAACGAGTGCTACGGTAACGGTGAATCCACTCCCACAGCTACAGGTACTCAATGATACCATATGTCCCGGCGGCACCGCCACACTCGCTGTTTCTGGTGCGGCTGGTTTTCTCTGGAACACGGGATCGACCGCTAGCTCCATTACGGTGACACCCGCTGCAACTACGGTTTATTCCGTTACGGGAACTACATCCGGATGCGCTACCTCTGCAGCCGTGTCGGCAGTGGTATTAGCGTCACCATCCATTTCAGTAAACTCCGCCACGCTGTGTGCGGGTCAATCGACTGTTCTAACTGCTAGCGGTGGCACGACGTATTCGTGGTCAAACGGATCATCAGGTTCAACACTAACGGTGAGTCCGTCGATAACCACGTCTTATACCGTGACGGGAAGCAACGGTGGTTGTACCGATACGGCTGTTTCCACTGTCACTGTGCGGCCACTTCCTGTGGTTGCCGTGAATTCCATCACGATCTGTGCCGGGCAATCGGCTACCTTGTCAGCGGCCGGAGCTTCCCAGTATTCGTGGAATACCGGTTCGTCTCTTTCCTCGATCACTGTTTCTCCGGCCACTACGACTAGTTATACGGTTATTGGCTCGAGCCTTGGTTGTTCGGATACCGCTGTTTCGTTAGTTACGGTGAATCCTCTTCCTGTATTGTCCGTGACGTCTGCCACGATTTGTCCGGGATCTACAGCTACACTATCCGTTACGGGCGCGGGCTCCTACCAATGGTCTACCGGTGCTACGGGATCCACCGTCAGTGTAAATCCGATTGCAACAACATCATACTCCGTCACCGGAACAACCAACGGTTGCAGTTCAACGGCCACCGCCACGGTGACTATAAGCAATACCTTATCGGTATATGCAGGTGTGGATGATACCATTTGTCCGGGTGCTACTTCGGTATTGTCGGTTTTACCGGCGGCTGTAGGGAGTCAGTTTGTATGGTCGCCAGCCGCTTCGCTCTCTTCCACTAGCATAGCAACCCCGAATGCTACGCCCGCATCCACTACGAATTACACCGTAACGGTAACAGATCCCTCGGGCTGTTCGGGTACCGATGTGGTTCGTGTCGTGGTAGCTCCTGCCTTATCTGCTTCCGCTCAGTCCGTTCCTGTTCGCTGTCACGGCGGTTCTGACGGCGAGGCAACGGTTTCTGTACAAGGAGGCATATCGCCTTACACCTATCAATGGAACAACGGATGTGCTTCGGTTCAGTGTAGTGGGTTGACGGTTGGTTCCTATTCCGCTACGGTTACTGATGCCATCGGATGCCAAACTACCGTTGCGGTTCAGGTTACACAACCAGATGATCTGGTAGCTGGGATTCAGAACACGGATTCTGCTTCTTGCTTCGCCGCTTGTGATGGTACGGCTTCTGTACAGGTGACCGGTGGAACCATTCCTTATTCATATTCCTGGAATTCAGTCCCCGCGCAGCAAGGGGCCCAAGCTTTAGGGTTATGTGCAGGTACTTACTGGTGTCGCATTACGGATTCAAAGGGTTGTATGGATTCAGTTTCCTCGACCATCCTTCAGCCCGCTCCGGTTGTGCTTTCTGCGGTGTCTACGGTTACGCCTTGCAACGGTGGTTCAACGCAGCTGGCCGTTTCTGCTTCTGGAGGAACCGGGCCATACACCTATCAATGGTCGCCGACGGTAGGACTTTCTAATAGTCAAGTGCCGGATCCAACGGCGACTCCAGCGGTTACCACTACCTATTCTGTTATTGCCCAAGACGCCCAAGGTTGTGAGTCTGCTTCATCGACCGTAACCGTCTCTTCATCGGCCATCAATCCGATTGTATTGACTACGAATTCGCCTGCTTCCGTATGTCCCGGAGTTGCAGTTCCACTTTCTGTTCAGGCCACAGGAGGTAGTGGAGGGCCGTACAGTTACCATTGGTCTCCTGCAGCCGGACTTTTGGATACGACTTCAGCAAATACAGTAGCAACACCTGCTTCTACTACGCTCTACACCGTATCTGTTACAGATGCGTGCTCTACACTTGCGGTTTCTGTCATTAGTGTCGCCGTTTATCCCGTGCCAGATCCTTCATTCACAGCGGACCGTCAACAGGGATGTGCTCCGGTGTGTGTGCAGTTCGCTCCTCAGTCCATGGCAGCGAGTTCGTATGCTTGGAATTGCGGAGCTGGCGAGGGCGGTTCTTCGTCTGTCGCTCCTCAGCATTGCTTCGAGCGTCCGGGTAATTATCCGATCAGTCTTTCCGTCGTTTCTGCTGAAGGCTGCATAAGCGATACGCTGGTCACGGAATTCATTCGCGTCTTTGCTTATCCCGAAGCTGCTTTTGCCTTTACACCATCTAGCCCTAGTCAACTGGATGCCTTGGTCAGTTTTAGTGATCAGTCTACGGCTGATGTCGTGAGTTGGCAATGGGATTTCGGTGACGGCCAATCCGCTACGGTAGCTGATCCTGTGCACCAATTTCCCGTTGAGGCCAGTGGTACCTATTACCCGAACCTGATTGTGACGAACAGTCAGGGTTGTTCCGATACGGTTCGTGTACGGTTGGATATCTCTCCAGAGTTTTCTTTTTTCATTCCCAATTCCTTTACGCCGAATGGGGATGGGGTGAATGATACGTTTAACGGTCAGGGAGTGGGCATAAAGGAATATCACCTGATGATTTTCGATCGTTGGGGTGATCTGATTTGGGAGACCAGAAGTATTTCCAAATCCTGGGACGGCAAAGCAAACCAGGGCCGTTTGATGTCACAGCAAGATACCTTCGACTGGAAAGTGATCCTGACCGACGTCTTCGATAAGGTACGCGTCTATTACGGACGAGTGTCGGTGGTTAAATAAGTTTTACCGACTGATCAGCAGTTTTTCGCGGGAGGACGTGCCGGTACCCAGAT
>CAYWDY010000323.1:1246-2915 GCA_964455985.1 uncultured Flavobacteriales bacterium | reverse complement strand
AACGACTGTTCGTGGGACGATACCGGTGAAGTGCTCAAGGAGCTGGCTCCGCAATTTCCTCGCGTTAAAGTCGTGACGATTCAAGAGCAGGAGCGTTATTCGCACGGCAAGAAGTTCGCGCTTACCTTAGGCGTGAAAGCCGCTTCGCACGAATGGATGTTGTTCACGGATGCCGATTGCCGTCCGGCTTCGCCGCAATGGATCACGCAGATGCAATCCCACTTTGTCAAGGAGAAGGAAATCGTACTTGGCTACGGAGCGTACGAGCGTCGTAAGGGTCTGTTGAATCGTTGGATCCGATTTGATACCGCGTTCATCGCGATGCAGTACTTCTCCTTCGCCCTGGGAAATAACGCTTACATGGGTGTCGGTCGAAATCTGGCCTACCGCAAGACCCTGTTTTTCCGCAACAAGGGGTTCGCTAAACACAATCATCTTCCTTCCGGCGATGATGACCTGCTCGTAAACGAAACTGCGACAGCAGATAACGTCACCTTATGTTTTCATCCCGATGCGTTCACCTTCTCGGTGCCCAAGACCAGTTTCGGGGCTTGGTTTCGCCAGAAGACCCGTCATTTGACTACCTCACGGTTGTATAAATCCCGCCACCGTTTCGCATTGGCCATGTATCATATAACCCTGCTACTGTTTTTCGTCAGTATGGCCGGGTTGCTGGCCTTCCGTTTTCTCTGGAAAGAGACCTTAGCCGTGTACGGCGGACTTTTGCTCCTGAAATATCTCATCTTCGGCCGCAGTGCTGCGCGGCTTAAAGAGAAAGACCTTATCGTATTATTTCCGATATTTGAGTGTTTGTCGGCCTTCTTACAGCCCCTGGTCTTCATCGCTCAGCTATTCACAAAAAAACGCTCATGGAGGTAAACCCCAATCTTTCCGAAAAGGCCCAGATCGACTTCAAACTCGTGCAGTCTGCCGTTGAAGGCGACCAGAAGGCTTATGCCGAACTCTTGTCTCGCTACAAGGATTCGATTTACTTCATGTTGCTGAAGATGGTGAACAACCGCGACGATGCCGAAGACCTGACCATCGAAGCGTTTGGAAAAGCATTCAAGAACC
This sequence comes from uncultured Flavobacteriales bacterium, assembly GCA_964455985.1. Classification (GTDB taxonomy): domain Bacteria; phylum Bacteroidota; class Bacteroidia; order AKYH767-A; family 2013-40CM-41-45; genus Pollutiaquabacter. The sequence goes on along the minus strand of CAYWDY010000323.1, from coordinate 1,841 downwards.
TTCACCAATACACGCCGGATTTCGCGTTCAGTACGTGGTTGTTCAAGATCGCTACGAACAATTGCATCGACTTCATTCGCCGCAAACGAAAGTTCACCTTCTCCATCGACAAAGGATTTGAAGGAGACAACGGCCAGGAGATGCAGTTCGAGATCAAGTCGCCCATGCTGGATCCGGAGGAGAAGATGATCAAGAAGCAGAAGGCTGCCTTGATGCGTGATGTGGTGGAGAAGCTGAAGCCGCGTTACAAGCGTTTGGTCGAGTTGCGTTATTTCCACGAGCGCTCCTACGAAGAGATCGCCGACGAATTGAACCTGCCTTTGGGTACGGTGAAGGCGCAGCTGTTCCGCGCCCGTGAATTCCTCTATCAGATTTTGAAGAGTCGGGAAGAGCAGATCTGATCGCGCTTTGTTTCGTATCATGGCTGTGGAGCTCATCCGCCATTATTTTCCCGAACTCACGGCCCGCCAGGAAGAACAGTTCCGGCAGCTGCAGCCTCTCTATGAGGAGTGGAATGCACGCATCAACGTCATTTCCCGCAAAGACATGGAAGCTTTTTACCTTCACCACGTCTTGCATTCGTTGGGTATCGCCA
>CAYWDY010000323.1:0-1194 GCA_964455985.1 uncultured Flavobacteriales bacterium | reverse complement strand
CGGTTTTCCCGGCATCCCCTTGGCGATTTTATTTCCTGACTGTTCCTTCCACCTGGTCGATTCCATCGGCAAAAAGATAAAAGTCGTTCAGGCGGTAGCTGAGGCCCTGGCGCTGAACAACGTGACGGCCGAGCAAGCCAGGGCGGAGACGCTGCCGCCTCGGAGTTTCGACTTTGTGGTGAGCCGGGCCGTTACTGCCTTTCCGGAATTCTGTCAATGGACGACCAAGTTGGTCCGGCCGGGGCAGGGGAACACCCTTCGTAACGGGCTGCTGCTGCTCAAAGGCGGTGATTTGGAGGCTGAACTTCAGGCATTTAAGCGTAAAGTGATGGAATTCGACCTGCATGCCCATTTTGCAGAGCCCTTTTTTGAGACCAAAAAAGTCGTTTATCTTTCTGTTTTCTAAATTTTCTTGTCTGAGAAAAGGTTTGTTTCATTGAAAACAATGATTACCTTTGCCGTCCTGTTTTTAGGACAATAACGACATTTCATCATGAAACGGACATTCCAGCCCTCGAACCGTCGCAGAAAGAACAAGCATGGTTTCCGCAAACGCATGGAGACGGCCAACGGCCGCCGTGTGCTTGCTGCACGCCGCAAACGCGGTCGCAAGAAATTGACTGTTTCTGACGAGAAGAAAGCTAAATAAGACTATCGCCATAGTTAGTTTAACCGGCCCGTTACAGCGGGCCGGTTTTTTTATGGCAATGCGGCCAGGAATTCACCGATAGCCGGTTTCAGCAGATTATGCCCGGCATCGATCACGTGGGTGTGGAAATAAGCAGGACAACCTTTTTGCCAGCGATCGCCGAATGCGGGCCGGATGAAGGTGTCGCGGTCTCCGAAAATCATGTCGACGCGGATACGGTATGTTTCGACCTGCGCCAGCGTGGCTCTATAGTCGGGCAGCAGGTGACGATGAATCATCCACACGCGGTACACCTTCTCCCTCTTTTCCGGTGTATTGAAATGGTGGTAGGCGAACTTGTATTCTTTCTCGCCGATGAGGCGCCATCGTTTCACCCAGCCGGCGATGCGAAGGAACAGCGACGGGTCGTTTTTGACGCGTCGGAATAGGGCGTGACCGACACGATTCCCGGTGATGAACGGATAGACGGGATGGATACGCAGCCCGTCGGCGGCCAGCAGGAAGACGCGGTCGATGCGGTGAGCGAGGGCATGGAGCAGGCAGAG
>CAYWDY010000322.1:0-2944 GCA_964455985.1 uncultured Flavobacteriales bacterium | reverse complement strand
TGGAGAATGGCAACACCGGCGCTGTCATAGCCGCGGTATTCCAGACGTTGGAGTCCTTTGATGAGAATTGGGTAGACTTCTTTAGGCCCGATATAGGCTACGATTCCGCACATGGTTCAGGAATTGAAAAGTTGGGTTAAGGTAATCGAGTGTAGTATACTTCCAGCTTGATCGGGTAGTCAGCGTTCTTTCCGCTTCCAATAATAGCCCGGTTGGACTGGATGGATGCGCCTGATACGACAAGATAGAAGCCATTGTTACCCGTGGCACCGGAAAGGATACGATTGATGTGCCGTGTCAGGTTAAAGGTGTAGGTTCGGCCCGATAAGGTGCCGCCGAAAAAGCCGGAAGGTTCGAAATAGTCAGCTGGGAATGAGGTGGTTGTACCGTCGTCATTGATCACTACGACGAGCATGGACGAAGGCGCAGGGTACGACTCGGTGGAGTTGGCCGCCAGGGTGAACTTTACCTGGGCCCGGTTCACGACAACATTCCCAGAATCTTTCAGGTGTTCCAGGTAGGGGAGCGTGAATTTGGTCTTCAGTCCGGCCATGGCTTGTACGGCGGTTAACGTATCTCCGTAGGTGGAATCCTGAAGCTGGAGTCCCGCCGAATAACCCGAGAAATCGTGCACGAAATGCGATGACTTGGCACCGGTGAATACCCACGAGTAGGATTGGGAATTGTTACTGGTGTCGCGGTAATACAAAGTCATTTTCGCATTGAAGATATCAAAGGCGTTCACAGATCCCTGGTTTACGGCTGTAGGTTCGTCGATGGCAAGACGAAGACCTTTGAAATAGCTTCGCCAGTTTTCATTGCTTTGGTAGACCGCACTGCCGTTCAGCGCAACGAGGCTGTCGGCCAGAACCATGCTCAACGGGATACGAATTTGCGGAGCCACCGTGTCTGAGTCAATGACAACCGGCGTATTGGGCATAGGTTGGAAGGTGAGAATTCCGAGCGGGTCAGTTTCGGCTGTGAAAGTGCGGTTGCTGTAATAGATGCTGTCGGCGAACATGGATTCTGTCATCCGGAAAACACGAATGGTTTGCGGGGCAGTCGTATCGCCATAATATCCCTTATAGAAAAGCTTAAGAATCAGGGAATCGGTGACCGCATGGCTGCTGAAACTTGGCGTACCCAACAGGAGCACTTCCGTGAAGCACTCGGAGGTCGCCTTGCCGAAATAAGGATCAATGTAGCCGCCGATCAGTTGCACCGACAATTCATCGGCACGCAGGGAGTCTTCACGAACGGTATGGGCTTGCACCGTCAGCGTATCGCAATAGCCCATACCCAACGAATCACCGGGAGGAAGGACGCTAAGGCCCAATTCGTCGGGATCTTTACAGCCAACAGCTGTAAAGAGAGAAAATAGCGCAACCGCAGGAATTAGACGGATCAGCGCTGAAAAATAGTTTGGGGCAGTACGCACAGGTGTTCCTTGACCTGGGGAATCAAAGGTCATGGTCAGTCGGCGAGGGCGGGTTCCTGTTGAAGTACTTCGTCGTAGAATTCGTTGCAGGCGTTGATGAAGCTACCGCTTTCGTCGAAAGGCTGGAAACTCATCATCGGCTTACCCGCTTTTTTCAAGTAGTTGTCGATGGCTGTACTCTTGGTTTCGCAACCGCGTACGATGCCGTCGCTCAGCTTCATAGCAGCCAAGTGGATACCCTCCATGGAAGTGTCCTTGTACAATTTCATGTCTTCGGCCGTAACGCCGTCCATCTTCAGCTTCTTGGTGAAGTTGGTGCTGAACGACTGATCCATGTCTTGCAAGTAGGAAGAATAAACGACACGCGAATTGCGGAACATGGGCTCTTCCTTGTAGCTGGTTTTTACAAAGAAAGGAATCAACGAAGTCATCCAGCCGTGGCAATGGATCACGTCCGGTGACCAGCCCAGTTTCTTCACCGTTTCCAACACACCTCGACAGAAGAAAACCATCCGGTCTTCGTTGTCTTTGAAGAACTTTTTCTTGGTATCGTGGAAGATGGCCTTGCGCTGGAAGAAATCCTGATTGTCAATGAAGTAAACCTGCATCCGGGCGCTTTGGATAGAGGCAACCTTGATGATGAGCGGGTGATCGTTCTCGTCTATGATCAAGTTCATCCCCGAAAGTCGGATGACTTCGTGAAGCTGGTTGCGACGTTCGTTGATCAGACCGAAGCGGGGCATGAAAGTCCGGATTTCACGTCCTTTCTCCTGGATTCCTTGAGGTAAGCGGCGGGCGATATTGGAGACCTCTGTTACTTCGAGGAAAGGCGTTATCTCCTGACTGACGAAGAGTATTTTCGCGTTCTTCATTTCGAGGTTCGTGTTAATAATAAGATAATACAAAGATACATATAATAGTACAATGCTTCAAACGTGCAAGCCGGAAGGTTCTTGTATGACCATTTTTTTGCACCTTGCAGCACAATTCGACTAAAGAAACCCTAAAAGACGCCAAATCATCCGTTTTAAGGTCATAAAACCATAAAATGATAATATAAACAGCGAATGGACATTTTTGATAATTCAACCTACGTACAAGAAGAAATCGAATTTTTACGCGAAGAGGGCAAAAAAGTGGGATTCGTACCCACCATGGGCGCCTTGCATGACGGTCATCTGTCCCTGATCCGTAAAGCGAAAGCCGACTGCTCGGTGGTCGTGGTCTCCATTTTTGTCAATCCGACCCAATTCAATAACCCGGACGACCTGCGCCGTTACCCCAGGACCCTGCAAGCTGACACTGCCCTGCTGGAACAAGCTGGCGTTGACATCCTCTTCGTGCCGACCGAAGACCAGATATATCCGGATGATGCGGCACGCGCCTCGGTTCCGCCCGTTAAATTGGGCGCTCTGGACACCCTCATGGAAGGACTCCATCGTCCCGGACATTTCAAAGGCGTCATGCAAGTAGTACATCGCTTGTTTGATATCATCCAACCCGATG
>CAYWDY010000321.1:0-2955 GCA_964455985.1 uncultured Flavobacteriales bacterium | reverse complement strand
ATTCCGTGCAGCTTTGGCTTGGATGGGAGCACGTTGGAAAAGGACTACGGGCTCAAAGGCATGAGTTTCCTGCAATTCGCTGATCCAACTGTCGATTCCATTTTGCCCTTGGACCGTTACGACGGTCAACAGGATAGCGATTATGGTCGTTAATAGGCCCTGTAATGGCCGTGAGAGTATCATTTTATTCAAAAAAACAGGGTTTGATAGGATATGTGTTGAATCCTAAAAATACCTCTGTCGGTGCCATACGGGTGGCAGAATCGATCCGGATATTACAGTTTTAGAAGGGTTAAGCGGCCCGTAATTTCCGGGCCTTCTGAAAGCGGTACACCGTGTGAGCGACTACCGTGGCCAGAATCAGCGCAGCCCCGGCCAAGAACCAAGGGGTGATGACTTTTCCTTCACCAGCGAAAAGAACAGCTAACAGGATACCGTAGATAGGCTCTAAGTTCAAGGCTAAAGCCATGGTAAAGGCCGACACTTTTTGCAAAGCCTGCAACGAAAGTATCCACGTGAGTACGGTACAGAATAACGATAAAACCAAAAGCAGTATCCAATCGTGTGCAACTGGTATTATGGATTCTACCGGAAAGCGATGCAGGTAGAGGGGTAGTAAAAATGTCAACCCCAGCCATCCGGCCGACAGTTCAACCAGCGAAATGGTCAGTGGGTCATGCTGACTGGCAATCCGTCGATTGAATATACTGAATAGCGCAGAGAAGAGGGCGCAGACTACTCCCAAGATGATTCCGGTTGAAGCCGTTACGTCCGAAAAATAAATAGAACTGATACCTAATAGCGCCAGGAAAGAGAAAATCACTTCCAGGTAATCAAATCGCTGCCGATTTATCAACGGTTCTAAGATTGATGCAAACATGGCGATGGAGGATAAGCATACCATCGCGACAGAGATATTCGAATATTTTATCGATCCGTAAAAGGCAACCCAGTGCAGCATGACCAACATGCCGATACCGCTCAAATGCATCCATTGTCTAAATGTCAGACGTGGAAGTTTCTTTTGATACAGCAGCCAAACGAAGAGCACCACGGCACTGATCAGCAACCGATACCAAACGAGCAACCCCTCGTTCAAGGAAATGAATTTGCCTAGCAGTCCGGTGAATCCCCAAAGGAATATCGCCGCATGCATTTTTAGGTAGGCAGATCTCATTCGGATGTACGACTAAACGCTTGCCATTCTCTCCATAGCTCCACCAAGGGTAGTCCCATCACATTGAAGTAGCTGCCGCTCAAGGAACGGATAATGGGTACTTGCATACTGGGATCAACGGCCAAGGAAGATTCGAAGAGTCCCGTCTTGTGTATCTGTTGAAGGAAATCCCGCTCCTCTTGCGAGAGCGGATTGAAGCCTGGACGTAATCCTTCCTGAGCACCGTAAGCGCCTGCCTTATCGAAGGGACGGTAGTGCTCGACATAATCAGCGATCTGCTTCCGGTCTAGCGGATGAAAGGTGACATCTGTACACACCGAGAAACATCGGCTTTCACCTTTGTTCGTCAGACATACACCAGTAAAAACCTGATGGGTTTTTCCCTGGAGTTTATCCAACATATCTTCGGCATCTTCCCGGTCAACGGGCTTTCCTAAGACTTCACCTTCCAACCACACAATCGTATCCGCGGTGATGAGCCATTCGTCGTCTTGGATGGTGTTGGCAAATGCCTGCGCTTTTTTGGTAGCTAAGTAAATCGGTATCTCTTCGCGCACCAGATCATCGGGGTATGTCTCATCGACATCCGATTTGATCACCTTGACATTCCATCCCAGCCCTTCAAGCAACTGCTTGCGGCGCGGAGAACCCGATCCTAAAACTATTTTTTGGGAGGGTGAAGCCGTCATCTCAGAAAATAGTACCAGAAGGGAAACATGGATAAGATACCCAGGAGCAGATATGCTTTTGCGAAAACACTGGCGTAATGGAAATCTTTGGTGCCGTCCGCCGTGACGGTCAGATAGACAAGTCCGGCTAAAGGCAATTCAAATATCAAGAGCAAATTCCACCAGCCGACGACTGTGTTGTCGTAGAAATTGGTATGAATCACATATCCGATGGCTCCACCGGTCAAAATCAAGATGCTGACCGAAATAGCTTTAGCAGCCCGGATGCCGAATCGGATGGGAATGGTATTGCAATCCATGTTGCGATCGCCCTCCTGGTCTTCCATGTCTTTGATGATTTCCCGAGCCCAGGAAACCAAAAAGGCCAAGCAAGCATACACGAATAGATAGGAAATATTCGGGTAGAACTCGGGTTCGAACAGTCCCGGAATCATGACCATGAGGAACGAGAGCAACGCGATAATCAGATTTCCAATGATCAGGCGCCGTTTGTAATAGGAAGAATACATCCACAACGACCCTGAAGCAAATAAGTGTAAAAGTCCGATGGCCGGTTTACCTACGGATACACCCAAGTAAAGACCTAATAGGCTTCCTGTAGCAGCCAAAATCAGGAAGGATCGCTGGCCGACAGATGGACGTAGCGTATGTTCAAATAGATTACGGCCAGGACGGTTTACGGCGTCAGTGGTCACATCGAAAACATCATTGATGATGTTTCCCGCGGCAGTTACACACAGTGTAGCCGCCACGAGCAAAGCGAAGTGAAGCCGACTCAGGTGTTCCGGATATTCTCCGGTGATGATCGAAGTGGTTTCGAAAGCCGGCAGGATCAGGCAGTAACGTACGAGAAAAAGCGTAGCAGCTACCAGCAGCAGGTTGACAAACCGGATAAGGCGTAAGTAAGCGAGCATAAGGATCAATCCTGATAGGGCCAGCTTTTCTGGGCTTTCATCACCTGTTCAATCACATCCCGCACGCAGCCTTTTCCGCCGGCAATGGGTGAGATATACTGACACATGGATTTGATTTCCGGTGCAGCATCAGCAGGACATGGTCGGAGTCCGGCCGCTTGAATGACCGTAAAGT
>CAYWDY010000320.1:0-2967 GCA_964455985.1 uncultured Flavobacteriales bacterium | reverse complement strand
GTTGTTGTTTCCTGAAACGTAAAACGTGCTATCGTGAGCAATGAAACCTTGTACATAGGATACTCCGTGGTCCGAACTGTTATAAATCAGTGATTCTATATATGTGCCCCCATTCTCGGTAACGCGATAGATGTTGCCAGAGGTGGTCGTGTAGTAAACGTCGTGCGATACAGGATCAACAATCATTCGGACGGAGCCGTTTTGCACGGTTTTCAGCCGTTGAATCTGGATTCCGGGGGTCAGAGCTGTAGGATTACTTTGAGCCATGCTGCACCAGCTCCATCCGAAAAGTTGGATCAGCAGAAGAATAGGAAAACGTCGAAGGGTTGGAGTAAAGCAATGAAGAAGCATAAGATATCAGGGTGTTAGTGAATACAATGAAAAACGATAATGGCTAAAGATAATTCACCAATCCTATATAGTCAAACGGATTGGTCATGCCCCCAATCGGGGTATGGGTAACACACCAAGTTAACCTCCTGGGCGAAGGAAAGTGACTCTTAATCAGTGACCAGCGGTCATCTGTTGGTCGTAGTCCAATCCCTTAGCACGAAGTATGCCTTTAGTCTTGACTGCATGCCAAGCAAGGTAGAGGAAGCAGGCAAAGGGAAGTACATAGGAGAAATGGGTGAAGCTCAATCCGGCGATGCCGCCCGGCATGGTTTTGTCCAGATCGCAAATCACGCCTTGGGCGGGAGGGATAATAGCGCCTCCCAGAATCATCATAATCAGGAAGGAGGATCCCTGGCTGGTGTACTTGCCCAGTCCGGTAACGGCCAAGGCAAATATGCAGGGCCACATGACCGAGCAGCAAAGTCCGCCGCTGATGAAAGCGAAGGTGCTGATAGTACCGGAGGTAGACAGACCGATCAACATGGCCAAAGCGCCTAAGGCTGCAACTACCATCAGCATTTTTGCCGGACGTTCGTTCGCAATCAGGAAGGCTCCTACAAGCACGGCTACACAGGCAGCATAGACAAACAAGTTGCTGACTTCATTTCCGCGTAAGTGATTAACGAATAGAATCACGGCAAAAGCGATGAAAGGAACCACCGCAGTCAACAGCTTTTTCGTGGAAGAGGATAAGTCAAACGCGGAAACAGCTCCGGTCCAACGGCCGATCATCAAACTACCCCAGTATAACGAGATGAATTGCGAGATGAATTTTTCGTCGAGCCCGCCGAACTCGGCTTGTTTCAGAAGCGCACCCATGTTGCTTTGGATGGTTACTTCCATGCCGACATAAACAAAAATGCCGATCATACCCAACACCAGCTGAGGATGTTGCATGGCGCCCCAACCTTCGGGATTTCGGGTGGCGGCTGACATAGAATACAGCAGGATACCAATGATGAAGAACAGGGAGCCGAACACCAAGTAATGACGGAGTGATTCGCCGAAAGCATCGTTGAAGAACAGGATCAAAATGGTCGGCACCGAGATGAGTAAAAGTGTGCGCGTGGCCTTGCCGCTTTTCTCCACGGGTTCAAACAGACTAACTTTAGGCAGGTTGCGATTGGAGGCGAAGAAGAGGTCTACAAAAAGAAACAGTCCGGCAAGCAAGTAGTAGAGTGTCTGGATGGATTGAATGGTTGCTGTTCCTGCATTACCTAACTCGCCGAATAAGATATAGCTTACGGCCAACGGGCCCAACAAGGTTCCCAAGGAGTTGATACCACCGGCAAAATTCAGTCGGTGTGCTCCGGTAGCAGGAGGTCCTAAGGCGATGGCGAAGGGCTGGGCTGACGTCTGCTGAAGGGAGAATCCAAGGGCGATGAGAAAGAAGGAGCCTAACACCATGGCGAACGTAGCGTTGGCTGAAGCAGACACCATGGCCAGAAGCACTGCTCCTACGACGGAAAGCAGCAGGCCGAAGATGATCCCGTTCTTGTAACCGGCCCGATTGAGCAGGTCAGTGCCTGAGGCGGCAGAGGCCAGATAGAGCAACAGCGAGCCAAAGAAGTAGGCACCATAAAAAGAGGTGTCAATCAGCTGGGACTGGAATTGATTCAGCTGAAAATGAGTCTTGCAGAACGGGATGAAGATGCCGTTGGAAGCGGCGACGAATCCCCAGAAGAAGAAGACCGATACGAGGGTAGGCAAAGCGGATTTGCTGTAGGTGGTGTTGGCTTGGTTCATAGTTGTGATGACTTCCGAGGTTGAATATACACTTTTTTGTTTTCTGCAAATGACTGGTCATCTTGCTCCTGACGACATTCCGCTGTTTGTAGTTCTGCATTAAATGGAAAAACGCCATCCTTTAGGTTAGCACCGAAAGGATGGCGTCTTAAGTTGATTTTTTGATGGGGTTATCGCTGAATGATGACCTTTTTAATTTCTCCCGTTGCGTCGTCTAATAGCCGAACGAAATAAACTCCGGAATATAGACGCTGTGTATCAAAATAGCAGATCGATTGACCTGCATGCAAGGTTATGCGTTCGATTTCTTTGCCTGTAATATCGGTCAGGATGAACGTCAGTTCTGACCGATTAAGATTGTTCCATTGCAAGGCGATGAAATCACTGGCCGGATTGGGATACAGCTGAATGGACTCTACCGAAGCCGTGTTGATTCCGGTATTGATAGGAATGTATTCGGTCACGGGTTCAGTGATGGTGGTGACTTTGGCTGCTGTAATTGTTCCGTAGAAGGTTGGGCCGACTACATACGGATACGCTGAGTTCCAGTTGCTGTCAACCGTGCAGAAATACGCATAGGTTCCGTTGGGGAATTCCGGCGTCACACAGAAGCGGCCGTTATGCTCGTCGAGGTATTCCGTCTGACCGGTTGACGGCGCGATGTATTCGTAATCTTCGCGGAAGTAGCCTAACGGGTAAGTGGCACTTACAGGCGGGCCTGCTGGAACGGTAGCGCCGGTAGGGGAGGTGGTTCGCGTGGTGATGTTGCGAAGGTGGTAGCTTGAACGCATGCGAACGATAGGACCTGTTCCATTCACATCCTGATAG
>CAYWDY010000319.1:0-2998 GCA_964455985.1 uncultured Flavobacteriales bacterium | reverse complement strand
CTCCTGGAGTCTGGTCACGCTTTCACTAAGTTGGTCGTACTGCTCACGGAGCAGGGACACTTTCTCGTGAAAGCTGAGGTTGTCTTCTTCCAACACGGCATCGATGGAGGCCAGTTGGTCGTTGACGTTGGAGAGAATCGAACGGTTATTGGCGATGCCGGAGGCCAGGTGTTCGCTCTTGTTGTGCAGGGTGGTGTGCTCCTGCACCGCACGCTGGAGTTCCTGTTGGGTCTGATTTCGTGTATTGCGTGTCTGCTCCCGGCGACGGCGGTTGTCGATCAGCGATTGCTGGATTGATTCGTGGCGGCTGCGAAGCACGTCCAACTCTTGCGTCAGGGATTCGATTTCCTTTGCGAGCGTTTCCAGGTGCTTGGCACGACCGATTCGTTTGCCGTCGAACAATCCGACGGAACCTCCGGAAAGGGTATGCCGGGTTTTACAGAACTTACCGTTCTGGGAGATGAATACGGAATTCGGGTTCTCAGACTGGAGATACGGCGTGCGCTCTTGATCTTCTGTTACGATGTATACGTTGCGCAGCAGATGGGCACACAGCGAACGGTATTTCTCTTCCACGTCCAGAATATCCAACGCCGGGATGCACTGCGCAGGGGCAGGGGCAGAGGTGGCGGAGGCGGACTCGAAATTCTGAAGGATGAAGAAGTTGGCGCGGCCTTTGGAGGCTGCGGCCAACAGGTTGACAGCGGCACTGCCCGAATCTACATCATCAATCACGAAATAGTTCATGAAGGGGTCGAGGTAGTTCTCAATCGCTGTTTTGAATTCGGCGCGGCAGCTGAGGATTTCAGAGAATAGGGGAGCACGGAAGCCTTCCTGAGCGTTCTTGCGCAAGTAACGCAGCGACTCGGGATATCCTTCCAGGTTTTCTACCAGGCTCTTGGTGAGGTTGTATTCGTTTTGGCGGGCGTCGAGTTTGCGCGAGCAACCCATGACAGCTTCGTTCGACTGCTTCACGTCGTCTTCGAGACGGTGAATCTCCATGTCCAGCCGTTCTTCCTCTTCGCGCAGGGCGGTGAACTCGCTTTCCAGCGATTCTTTACGGGTGCGACTCTCTGACTCGCGGGAGGAAAGGGTTTCGAATTCCGTTTCACCGGCAGCGATTTCCTGATTGAGACGTTCGGTCTCACGCGTAAGTGAGTCCTTGCGCGCCTGCGTAACAGCCAGGCTCTTCTCAGACTCGTGCATGGTGACTTGGATGGATTGCGCCTCGCCGGTCATCCGGTGCAGGTCGCTCTTCATCTGGTCGTGACGGCTGCGGGAGTCGTCTAACAAAGATTTGAGTTCGGTGAGCTGCTGGGTCAGTTGCTCCAGCAGAACTTCTTCCTGGAACTTATCTTCTTCAGCGACACGGATCTGATCCTGCGTGGCCACCAAATGGTTTTTGTCTTGTTGCAGCTGTTGGCTAAGTGAAGACTCCTTGTCCTGCAGGAAGCGCAATTTCTCGTTGCTGACTTTCTTGTCGTTCTCCTGCTGGCGAATAATGTGGATCTTTTCGTTGAGCTGACGCTGAAGGTCTGCCAATTCTTTTTCTTTATCCAGGACGAAGAGCTTCTTTTGCTGCAAGGTGGCTTCGTTTTCGCCCAACTGGGTGTCGAGGACGACTTTCTCTTCCTGTTGGCGGACCTCCTGCCCTTGCAACTCTTCGAAGGTCTGCTTGCTTCCGGCCAAGGTGAAAATGGCCAACTCAGTGCTGAGTTCTTTGTATTGCTCTTTTAGTTTGTAGTACCGTTCTGTTTTCTTGGCCTGCGACTCGAGCGATTTCATGTTGCGCTCGATTTCGAACAGCAAATCGTTTACCCGGCTCAGGTCCGCTTCGGTATCTTCTAGCTTCTGGAAAGTCTGCTTGCGGCGGATCTTGTATTTGGAGATACCGGCAGCCTCTTCGAAAAGATTTTTGATCGCGTTATTCTTGTCGTTGAGGATCGCGTCCGGTATCGAGGAACAGGTCGGTGATGTCCTTGAGACGGCAAGGGACTTGGTTTAACAGGTATTCGCTTTCACCGGTACGGTAGAGACGTCGGGTGACGGTAACGGTGGAGTATTCGGTGGGTAGGATGTTCTTGGTGTTCTCGAAGGTCATGGAGACCTCGGCCAAAGAGGCGGGCTTGCGGCTTTTGGTTCCGTTGAAGATGATATTTTCCATCTTCTCGGAGCGCAGCAATCGGGTTTTCTGCTCACCCAACACCCAGCGGATCGAATCTACAACGTTGGATTTCCCGCTTCCGTTGGGTCCGACAATGGCGGTAACGCCTTTGTCGAAGTGAATGGTCACTTTATCACCAAAACTCTTGAATCCCTTAATTTCGAGGGAGGTTAAACGCATGTCAAAACGGTTTTAAGGTAGGTGAACAAAAATAGCCCATTTGGCCGGGCTAACTAAGATTTGTTGATAACTTGACGAAGTTCCCGGTCGAATAAAGCTAATGATTTAGGAGTCAGGGTCAATACGTGTTGTGAAAAGATTTTTTTTGTTTTTTTTACCTTATTCCTACTTTTAACCCTTCGATAAATCCAAGAATTCCACCAAAAATCATATACTATGGGACGTAAGGTATTTCTACCGCTCCTCGTACTTACTTTGTTCTCTTTCATCTCTTACGCGCAAACCGGTGAGATCCGGGGACGTGTTACCGAGCCGGGAGGAAAGGAAGGGGTTCCGTTTGCCAGTGTAGCGGCCTTCATGAACGGCAGTCAGATTCAGGGTACAGTCACGGACTTTGACGGTAACTACTCCATCAAACCGTTGAACCCGGGAAAATACGACGTGAAGGTTACCTGCGTCGGCTATAATGCCAAGCAGGTGAATGGTGTCCTGGTTACAGCCGATAAGATTGCGTTCGCCAATTTCGAGATGAATAAAGGTGTCGAGCTTAAGGCGGTGGAAGTTGTCGAATACTCGGTTCCTCTGATCGATAAAGGAAGTCCCTCTTCCGCGAAAACAGTCACGTACGAAGAAATCCAAGCGGCACCGACCCGT
>CAYWDY010000318.1:0-3017 GCA_964455985.1 uncultured Flavobacteriales bacterium | reverse complement strand
AGACTTCCGGCAATCAATCCTTTGCGTGCATGGTGGAGGTCATTCGACGAGTATCCCGATGCGCTGAACAAGAGCGGGAAGAGCAAGAGATACAGTTCATCCTTGCATTCTTTCCATCCGTCGGCCATGCTTTGTGTCCAGCCTAATCCGATGACTAACCCCAAAAAGAGTAGGAAGTTCCACCGAAGCGATGATGAACGAATCATGCGCTGGAAACCGCTGGGTATGTTCTTCAGACTGAGGAGACATGCCAACGCAGTGAGTCCGATGGTCAGTTGAGGCCAAAGAGGCAAGCTGAAGGCGATCGCAACCAGAATGCGACCTTTTTTCTGTGTTATGGAAGGCATTTCGGTAAAAGTAGTACAACTTTTTGCTCTTCGAGCGATGTTAAAAACCCCGTTGAAACAGGATGTGAGTATATCCTGAAACCCTGAATTTCAGCGGATAATTGGCTATTTTTACACTATAGAATCGCCTTTTCAATGAAAGTCCTGAATATCGTCGGTGCCCGCCCCCAATTCGTCAAGGCGGCCATGGTCAGCCGAGCCCTTCGTTCTTTGGAGGGTGTTCAGGAAGTGTTGTTGCATACTGGTCAACATTATGACCGGGCTATGTCGGGTGATCTTCTCGATCAACTGGGATTTCCACCCATGGATTACAACCTGGACATCAACCACCTCTCGCACGGTGCCATGACGGGTCGAATGCTGGAGCAGATCGAGCAGGTGTTGTTCAAGGAAAAGCCGGATTATATATTGGTTTACGGCGACACCAACTCGACCATTGCCGGGGCCTTGGCGGCTCGCAAGCTTCATTTCCGTGTTGCTCACGTCGAGGCGGGCATGCGATCCTTCAACATGAAGATGCCGGAGGAAATCAACCGGGTGCTCACCGACCGGATCAGCGATGTGTTGTTCTGTTCGTCGGATACCAGTGTAAAGCACCTGCACAACGAAGGGTTTGATCATTTCCCCTGTCAGATCATTCGTTCCGGTGATGTGATGTACGATGCTTACCTGCATTTCTTACCGGTAGCCATGTCCAACCCCGGAATCCTGAAACAGATTCCTCATCGGGAATTTGTGCTCTGTACCCTTCACCGGGAGTCCAACGTGGATCACCGGGAAACACTTCGCTCGATACTTCATGCGGTGGATCGGATTCATCAACGTTGTCCCGTTGTACTTCCGTTGCATCCGCGTACCTCTAAGCGGATGGAGGAATGGGGGCTTACTACCCAAGCCCAAATCCTTCCGCCGGTATCCTACCTGGACATGCTGGTCCTGTTGCAACAGGCTACCTTGGTGATGACCGATAGCGGCGGATTACAGAAGGAAGCTTATTTCTCGGAGAAACCTTGCCTGACCTTGCGCTATGAGACCGAATGGACGGAACTCGTGGACAAGGGATACAATAAGCTGGTCGGTACAGACCCCGATTGGATTTTTAATAATTACCAATGGATGATGGAGCAAACGTTGACGTTTGAATCCGGCATCTACGGTTCGGGCAATGCTGCCCAGATCATCGCCACGTCGCTGGCACGTCCTGCTGTTTTGATTTCCTGATTATGATTCCATTCTCGCCTCCCCGCATCGACCAAAAAATCATTGATGAAGTAACGGACTCGTTACGTTCCGGATGGATTACAACCGGTCCCAAGACGAAGCGATTCGAAAAAGAATTGTCTGCCTACTACGGAGCCCCGGTCACGCTGTGTCTGAATTCGGCTACGGCCGGGTTGGAGCTAATGCTTCGTTGGTTCGGTGTAGGACCTGGCGATGAAGTCATCCTTCCTGCCTATACCTATTCCGCCACAGCCAACGTCATCATGCACTGCGGCGCTCGACCGGTCTTCGTCGATGTAGGAAATGATTTCAACATCAGTCCGGCTGCTGTCCGTGCCGCGATTACCCCGAATACCAAAGCCATTATGCCGGTTGATTTCGGAGGCTTTCCGTGTGATTATGACGCGCTGAACTCAATCGTTCGCGATCCTGCCGTACAAGCGATGTTTAAACCGGCAACGGAAGAACAAAGCATGCTGGGTCGGATCTTCGTGTTGTCAGATGCCGCCCACAGTCTGGGTGCTAGGTACAAAGGTCGTTTGACCGGTACGCTGGCTGATGCCACGGTTTTCAGTTTCCACGCGGTGAAGAATCTGACCACAGCCGAAGGCGGCGCGGTGGCACTTAACCTGCCCGCGCCATTTGACAATGCATCCATCTACCAGCGACTATGCATCAAATCCCTTCATGGACAAAACAAGGATGCTTTGGCCAAGATGCAAAAGGGGAACTGGCGCTACGATATCGTTGAGCCGGGCTACAAGATGAACATGACAGACATCCTCGCTGCCATAGGATTGGTTGAGTTGTCCCGTTACGAATCGGAGACATTACCCCGCCGACATGCGATTTGTCAGCAGTATGTGAATGCGCTTAAAAAATACCCGTGGGCAGTATTGCCCCAGCTTCTCACCTCGGATCATTCGGTCAGCTCCTTTCATCTATTTCCGTTACGCATCGAAGGTGTGGATGAACAGGGTAGGGATGAGATCATTCGACTGATCAGTGAGCAGGATGTGGCCGTCAATGTCCATTTCATTCCCGTTCCGATGATGAGTTATTACCGTTCGGAAGGTTATGACATCCGAAATTATCCGAACACGTATCGCCTTTATTCCACCGAGATATCGTTGCCTGTCTTCTACACCATCACGGATGAACAAATCCAACGTGTCGTTGACGTAGTGGCACGATCTGTAGAATCCGTATTGAACCTTCAACACCTATGAAACAACTGACTCTAATTCTTGCCTTTCTGACCTGCGGGCTATACGTGAGCGCCCAGGATTCTGCTGCCTACGTTTCTCGTTCCCTCATCATCTACGACCAGCTGAAAGCCGGTAAATATCAACAGGTAATCGATCAGATGGATTCCAGCATGCGCAGCCGACTGGATACGGCCCGACTCGGCATGGCATGGCGTAACCTCACCAATCGTTCGGGCCCGTT
>CAYWDY010000317.1:2543-3018 GCA_964455985.1 uncultured Flavobacteriales bacterium | reverse complement strand
CCTTCTTTTGGGCAACGGCCGGGAGGATGATAAGGGAAATGATGAAAGAGAGGAGTAGCTTTTTCATGGTAGCGAATCGAAATACAAAGCTACCAAAAGTTCCTCAGGGAAGATCAGCCGTCCACACGCACCTTCAACTTCATGCCGGGCTTCAAGTTGCGGGAGTCGGAGATGTTGTTCATGCTTTTCAGCTGATCCACCGTCAGGTCGCCGTACTTACGGGCGATGGAGAAAAGCGTATCCCCGGGGGCAACGACGTGATAAACGACAGGCTTGTTTTCCGGTAATTCAGTCACCGGTTTGATGGCCTTATTCTCAGACGGAGTATCTGAGGCGTTGGCCACTGCCGGACTATCTTCTTCTTCCTCCGTTCCATTGGCCGGCTGTGTCACCCAAACCTGTCGAGACGTCTTGGTATAGACGGTCAGCCGCTGGCCTGCTTTCAAGCTGCCTGATGAGGGGATTTTACCTTTAT
>CAYWDY010000317.1:0-2485 GCA_964455985.1 uncultured Flavobacteriales bacterium | reverse complement strand
ACATTCTCCTGTATCGTGACCCATTGACCCGCGACAGAAAAGGATGAATCGTTGGAATTGGTACCGGCGTAATACGTCGGAGATCCACAATAATTCCCAATCGGATCGACACCGATAGAGGTGTAATACGCATTGAACATGTTGCGAACCACCTCATTCCGGATCTGAGGTCCACGACAACCCAACACCACACTGATCAATCGGTGGTCGCATTTGTAGGAGGTTCCTACCAAGCAAAAACCGGCACGACGCGTGTAGCCTGTTTTCAATCCGTCCACCTCACCGGTATGCTGTATGGCCAGTCCGTTATGGTTACGGATGATGCTGGGGTGTGTACCGTTTCTGACTTCGGCATAACCCATGCCGGTAATATCAAGCACCTCATCGTATTTCAACAACTCCAATCCCAGCAGGAGCTGGTCAATGGGAGTGGATGAATTATCCATGGCACCACGTGGAGCTGGAAGACCGGATGGATTTCCGTAATAGGTATTGTTCATACCCAATTGGCGTGCCCGGGCATTCATGCGCTGAATGGTGGCGGCCAGATCCCCGTTACCGATGTAACGAGCCATCTGCTCGGCACATTCGTTGTTCGAGGCGATCATGGTAGCCTTGAATACATCCCTCAGGGTATAATCGGCGTTGGCGTAGGTGATGCGACGATGACGACGACGTCCGCTAGCTAGCTGTCGTACCCAATGGACGTTGTCGTTCCAGGTGAATTTCCCCGCCCGGATGTCTTCCACCGTGAGGAGGGCAACCATCATCTTGGTCAACGAAGCAATCGGAAGCATGGCATCCATATTCTTCTGCCACACGATCTTATGGTTTACAGCATCATAGAGGAGACCGGCCTTGATTTCGTGCTCTTGTACCGGCAGCATGACGGGATTATACACCAGCTGGGGAATCACCAAAGGAGAAACCCCGGATGCGGAATCCGAACCCAAACCTGCAGCCCGGGAAGATCCAACCCCCAAAAGGAGCTGGGTCAAAATCAGAAAAAGGATTCCCGGGTATTTCATGGAATACAAGACGAATGATTTATTGAGGCTAAAATAGCGGATGATGCGGGGAATGGGGAAGAAAAAACCATTCGTCCTTACCGTTTTCAGCTCAGTCGACTTATACTAATATCGTAATAAAACGTTTCTCCTCGCTAAAAATTGGGGGTAACGGGCTTGCGTTCCGATCTAATAGGCTGTTTTTCACCGCAAACGACGAATCGGAACCCTTGATTTTTGGCCAAGGGGCTGAAAAATGGAAAAATCAGGACTTAGGCTTTCCCGTAACACGCGAATCCGCAGATCGTTCGGTAAGAGAACCGGGATTTGTCGGGGTAATACCGTAGTTGGCTATCAGGTCCTCTAAAATAAGTTTACTTATCTCGGCGATGATATTTTGCAATTCCTTCTGCGATTTTCCTTTGGTCATGACAATAAGTACATAATCCGTGGAACCGGTAAAGAAAATTCCGCCTTCACTCAGTTGAAAGCCTCCATCCAAGTTCTTTTCCCCGAATTTATGAGCCACCGTAACGCGGTCGGAAATATCCCGCACCATTCCCTGTCGGTAATGACTCTCAGTGAGTAATTCCAACGCCTTGTCAGACATTTCCGGAGTAAGGAAGGTCGCGTTATACAAGAGTCGAAAAAAGCGACTCATGGTTTCCGTCGTCAGGGGATAATCCGATTGATGGGGGTCTGGTATCGGGAGATTAATGGCTTCGAGTGCTTCGTTATAAATGCTGACGTCCATATTGATATTCAGGAGCATGGTGGCGTCATTATCGGATTCCACAATCATGGCATTCAGCAGTTGATCGACCGTATAGCTTTTATCTTTTTCCAACCCTTTCCAGGAGGTGATTTCCTGGTGCGGCATGTCCGTGAACTGGACGTTATTGACGATTTTCTGCTGCAAGTGAGCGGGGTTGTTTTCCGCCATCTTGAGGTGCGTGATCAACGTCATGATCTTCATCATGCTTCCCGGACTATAGGCCGCCTCGTTGATGTTGAAATTCCGACCCGTATCAAGAAATCGGAAATACACCGAAGCGTTCTCGCATCGGCCTTGCGCTTTCTGTTGATCGACATAAGCTTGGACTTTCGCCCGTAAAGGTTCCAAGGAAGGATCGTCGCACTCTCGGTCCAGCATCATCAACGGACGGGTGAACTTGAATCCCGGACGCCGGAACCCATGGACATCGCATGCCAGTTTCTCCTTGGCAGGTTCCTCTTTTTGATCTGTCCGGAAATAAAACCAAAGCCCTGCGTTCAGGAGAATGGCTACGGAAAAGAAAGCGATCCGGATTTTATTTTTAGTGGAAAACATACGTGTTCGGTAGTATTAAACTATAGTCAAGGTGCAGCGGTCACCGGCTTTGATGGTTTCTCCGTGTTCGTGATTGATTCATTTTCGGTTAATTCTACTGCACGAGAAGTAGTAATACCGTAATTGGCCACGAGGTCATCCAACACCA
>CAYWDY010000316.1:1784-3019 GCA_964455985.1 uncultured Flavobacteriales bacterium | reverse complement strand
TGTTACTTCAAAAATGGAACACCATGCTACCTTGTATACAGTTTCTAAATTGGCGAAAGAACATGCTATAGAAGTGGTTTATTTGCCGGCAAACAGTGATGGAACTGTCGCTATTTCTGGATTAGCATCGGTATTGGCAGACGGAAAACCCACATTAGTTACATTAATGCATGTAAATAACGAAACCGGCGCACTATTGGATATTAAGGAAGTTGGCAGTATTTGTCACGCACACCATGCTTTATTTCATTGCGATACGGTACAATCTATAGGAAAATGGGCCTTCAACCTGCATCAGTTGCCAATTGATTTTGCAGTAGCAAGCGCTCATAAATTTCATGGACCAAAAGGAGTTGGATTTGCATATATTTCTAAAGCGGTCGTTTTAAAACCGATGATCGTAGGTGGCGAACAAGAGAAAGGCTTACGAGCGGGTACCGAAGCGGTACACCAAATTGCAGGCATGGCCAAAGCATTGGAATTGGCATGCAACGAAATGGCAGAGCATGAGAAGCATGTTTCGGGCCTAAAGCAATACATGGCCCAAGAGTTGGAGCGACATATTCCGGGTATCCGATTCAACGGAGATTGCCTGGGTGAGAGTTTGTATACAGTGCTTAACGTGGCTTTTCCGCCTTCGGAACAGGCCGAAATGCTACTTTTTAATCTCGATATCGCGGGTATTGCCTGTTCAGGCGGTAGCGCATGCTCTTCCGGCAGTAACTCGGGATCACACGTGCTTAAAGCTATCTATGGTCAGGAGAACCGCCCTTCAGTTCGATTCTCGTTTAGCAAGTATAATACCCGCGAGGAAGTCGATTTTGCGCTGGAGAAGCTGAAAGAGCTTTATGCGGTAAAGGTTTCCTGAATAATAAACTTCGTTTATGAACATAAAAAAAGGGCTTACGAAAGCCCTTTTTTTATCGGTATGTTTTGATCAGTGCGGCATGGGGCGTTGATTTCCTTGACCACCTTTTCGGCCGCCCTTTTTATCTCCGTCGCGTTGACTTTGAAGTTGGTTGAGTAGCTCCCGACGAAAGTCGTCCTCGGCTTTGTACATTTTGGCTACTTTCTTTATCGGAAGCACCTTCTTGAATTGAGGGTGGTATTTTTTCTGAAGGTCCAATTCGGACTGGCGAAAAGCCATTTCTTGGTCGACCATCTTTTCTACTTCCGCATCCGACATATCGTCGACGCTACCTGCGTTGACCAGATTTTCTTTACGGCTCTTGCGG
>CAYWDY010000316.1:1060-1774 GCA_964455985.1 uncultured Flavobacteriales bacterium | reverse complement strand
TCTTGGTATTGATTGTAGACCGGCCAAAAGGCCTGTGCCTCGGAGGGTGTCAGCTGCAAGCGATCTGTAATGAAGCCCACCTTCATGGCCTCTATGCGCTCCTTGCGTTTTTCGGGAGAGGGGCGGTCGTTCGGTCCACCGGGGCCCCCTGGTCCGCCAGGACCGGGCTGTGCTGAAGCCAATACGCTAACCAAGAGTAAGCTTGAGGTAAAGAGAGATAACTTTTTCATAATCATATATCTATTTCGATTTGACTAATGTCTATTGAGTTCTCAAGTAAAAAGTCAGAGATGGATTCGGAATCCAGTTCAGTACTGTTGATGCTGCTCAGTTCGACAGTATGATCCATCAACAGGGACTCATCCAAATCTTCCCAAAGGGTAGAGACGCTAATCTCTTCAGCCGTAATGGTAGTGGAGATGGATGGAGCTACCAGGGTAGGGTGAATAAGGCGAGAGATGAGCAAGGCTCCTGCGATCAGGGCAGCTACGGACCAACGAATGGCAGGGCGTAATTGAATCAGAAGGCTTTCCCGGGGAGCGCTCTTAACCCGATCCATAATCCTTTCGGAAAGGGAGTCGAAATAGCCCTCCGGAACGCGGTAGGGATTCGGACCGGTATCCGTTTGACTGAAATCGAGGGGGTATTTAGGTGATTTTCCCATTTTCGGTGTATTGACCTTGTTCGGGGTGACGGGTTTAATGCGAGGAGAGA
>CAYWDY010000316.1:0-1050 GCA_964455985.1 uncultured Flavobacteriales bacterium | reverse complement strand
CTTTTCTATTTTCTTCACCGCTAAGTGGTAATGGGCCTTTAATCCACCTACAGAAAGCCCTAAAAGGGTCGATATTTCCTCGTATTTCTTCCCTTCCAGGTATTTCAGGGTAAACACGAGTCGTTGCTGCGGGGGTAAGCGCTCCATGGCTTTTTGCAATTTCCGTTGTACCATATCCCCGGTGAATAAGGGGTCATCCACCTGGCTTTCCGGTTCCTGCTTGAGTTCTTCAAACGAAAAAAGTCGCTTACGGTTCTTTTGTTTAAGAAAAGTAAGGCACTCGTTGGTGGCAATCCGGTACATCCACGTGAATAGGGAGGCCTCTCGACGGAAATCAGGTAGAGCACGCCACACCTTGATGAATACGTTCTGCAGAATATCATCGGCATCATCGTGAACGATCACCAACCTTCGGATGTGCCAGTACAGACGCTCTTGATGCCTGCGAACCAATTCCTCAAAAGCCACCTGTCGGGTAGCTTCAATCGCAAAACGGTTCAGTATGTCTTCGTCTTCCGGCTCCTGCATGTTCAGATCTGGTGTGAACGGCGGCCGGACGTATCAAACGACAGCTCCCACCGACTTCTTCCGGTGAATGGCTTTGTGTGCCGCTGAAACGATCTGATCTGCATCCAGTCCATATTTCTTCATCAGTTGTTCGGGAGTGCCGCTTTCTCCGAAGGAGTCATTCACGGCTACCCATTCCTGGGGAGCAGGATGTTGGGAGGCGAGGCAATGAGCCACGGCATCACCTAATCCGCCCCAACGTTGATGTTCTTCGGCAGTGACCACACAGCCGGTCTTACTGACGGACCGTATGACCGCGGCCTCGTCCAGAGGTTTAATGGTAGCCATATCGATGACCTCGGCAGAAATCCCTTCTTCTTCCAGCCGTTCACAGGCCTCCAGGGCTTTCCAAACCAAGTGTCCGCAGGCGATGATGGTCACATCATTCCCTTCGCTCAACACGTTGGCTTTGCCAATGACAAAGGGTTTGTCAGCAGGCGTGAAATTGGGCACCACCGGTCTTCCGAATCGAAGGTAAACCGG
>CAYWDY010000315.1:0-3023 GCA_964455985.1 uncultured Flavobacteriales bacterium | reverse complement strand
CGGTGCAGCGACATACGCTCATCGGCTTTCTGCAGCGTGCATACGGAATCAGCCGACAGGGTAAATCCCGGATGTACCACAGGCGCCAGGGTGATGGCAGATGTAGCGCTGGCTGTTGTCCCGCACTGATCCGTGACCGTGACGGAATAGGTCGTGGAGGAAGCCGGAGCGACAATAATAGCAGATGTAGTTTCTCCCGTCGGCGCCCACGAATAGCTGTAAGGCCCAACCCCGTATTGGGCCGCTACGGCAAGAGGAAGTGTATCACCTTGACAGGCTTGAGCATCCGGTGTGATGAAAGGCAACTCCAAATCGCGGCTTTCCAAGGTGATGATCCAAGGCTGGGTAGCCGTTATGCAGTTCGAGGAGCACGTGGTATCCGTGTCGTTGTTGCACCGGAAAAAATCCAAGGTGAAATCCACCGATTGTGGCGTACACTGATCGGGAGGAAGACAGCTCCGAACATCCGCCGTGATGTCGACATTCGTCAAGGAACAATAGTAATTGCTTACCGGAAGTGCGCACGTGAAAACGCCCGGTGCTGCCGACGGTGCCGTACACGCCCCTACGCGAATAGAATAGCCACCATCTTGCGCCTGACATATTCCCGTCACCGCGTAATACTCAAAAGAGCAAAGCACACGTTGCAGGGACGCATTCGTCGGAGTAAGTACCGAGAGCGAGTAACTGCAACCGTTCGTCCAACAAGAGGTGGAATACCTCGAGCCGGTTACGCCGCCTGGTCCGGGGTTAATGACACCCTGCGCCGTGAGAACGGGATCAAAGAACACCGGGTAGCTGCGTTCAGGGGCATTCAACCATCGTACCGGCAACTCGACGGTCAAGACCTCTTGGCTAATGTACGACGCCAACGGAAACGGTGGCCTTGTTGCGTCATGATCGAAAGCGAAGCATGGCTTCACCTTGGCCACCGGCATGCCGGAGTTATTGAATACAGAAATTTGCTGATGCGCCGGCTTAAGCGAGGAAGAGAGAAAGGTGAAGTCACCTTCTTGAAGATCCATGGCCATTACCAACGACCCACCGGTGAACGGCAGCGGATGATTCAGCAGGAAACCGGTTTCCAACTGCCCTTCTCGAACGGTAGACACCAGATCGATACCCGGATAAACATTACGGATCAGAACACCATCATCTCCGGCAGAGAGATCGGACCAATCCGGTTTACCCAATGAAACTTCTTCCCCGAGATCTGTTCGATGTATCAGCCGCAGGTTGGTATTGAAGTAGAGACTATCGCCCTGCACCAGCAGTCCGGTTTTACAGTTGGATGGCTGAATCCAAACCGGAATAGGCTGGTGCGCGGACACAAAGTTACCCTCGGTGGTTGGGCTCAAACGCGGATTGATTTCACGCCAGTATCCGTATTCGTCTTGATAATTGATGGGACTGCTGGCGTATTGTTGAAACACTCGTCTACCCAAGCTCGTGTGTTGAACAAATCGACGTGAGGTAGCGCTTCGGGCGGAGTAATCCTCTGAGCAAGATAAACAAGGAGTCGTATAGGGAAGAAATCCCTCATCGGGATGATGATCAACGGTCGATGTCGATCGAGAATCAGAGCGGTTCGGCACCGAGAATGTGGTAAGATTCCTTCCTTCGAATGGCAACCCCTGCGCCGAAGCGATCACCGGGAACAGGAGTACCAACCATCGACGAAACATGGGCGTATGCCGTTAGTAGCGGATCAGAAGAGCGACAAGAAGGATCGTGACGCGGCCATCTGCGTATACATCACTGCATCCTCTTCCAGGAATTTCACTTGTTTACGGAAATTGACCAACATCTCCTCGAGCACAGGCGAACTTTGCATGGGACGACGAAACTCCAAGGCTTGAGCGGCGGTCATCAGTTCAATGGCCAAAATGGTCTGGAGATTCTCTGTCACTTTCCAAAGCTTTGTGACCGCATTGGCTCCCATACTGACGTGATCTTCCTGACCATTGGATGAAACAATGGAATCGACCGAGGCAGGCGTGCAGAGTTGCTTGTTCTGACTGACGATGGAAGCGGCCGTGTATTGTGGAATCATGAATCCTGAATTCAGTCCGGGATCAGCGACCAGGAATGGTGGAAGCCCGCGTTGCCCGGAAATCAGCAAGTAGGTTCGTCGCTCGGAAATATTTCCCAACTCCGCCAAGGCGATAGCCAGAAAGTCAGCAGCCAGGGCCAACGGCTGTCCGTGGAAGTTACCGCCGGAAAGAATCTTGTCTTCTTGCGGAAAAATGGTCGGGTTATCGGTGACGGAATTGATTTCTGTATCCACAACGTGTGAGACATAGCCGAGCGCATCACGCGAAGCACCGTGCACCTGCGGAATGCAACGGAAGGAATAAGGGTCCTGAACGTGCTCCTTCTTCCGCTTGATCAGCTGACTGCCTTTCAGCAAGCTCCTCATGTTACCCGCCACATCCTGTTGACCTTGATGCGGGCGAATGACGTGAAGCGATTTATCGAAAGGTTCTATTCGTCCGTCATACGCATCGAGCGAGATGGCAGCAATCATATCGGCAAGGGAAGCCAGGTGATTAGCGTACATCAGGCTGTACACTAACCAAGCCGACATGAACTGGGTTCCGTTGAGCAACGCAAGACCTTCCTTGGAAGCCAAAGCAATCGGCTTCCAGTTGAACTTCTTGAGCATGGCCTTGGACGAAAGTCGCTTGCCTTCGAGTATCACCTCCCCTTCTCCGATGAGCGGCAGGCACAAGTGGGCCAACGGGGCCAAATCGCCGGAAGCCCCTAAGGAACCTTGCTGGTAAACGACCGGTAGGATATCGTGGTTGTAGAAATCCACCAAGCGCTGTACGGTATCCAGTTGCACACCGGAGTTTCCGTATGACAATCCGGATATTTTCAGCAGCAGCATCAATCGGACCACATCCGCTGGCACCGTATCGCCTGTTCCACAAGCGTGGGAGACCATCAGGTTATGCTGCAACTGCCCAAGGTCTTTCTCCGACACAGAGCGGTTGTACAAGGCACCGAATCCGGTGTTGATG
>CAYWDY010000314.1:2473-3025 GCA_964455985.1 uncultured Flavobacteriales bacterium | reverse complement strand
TTATAGGTGAAGATGTGGGGAAGCTGCGTACCATTGGTGGATGTAGTGAAAGCACCACCACCTAAGAGTCTAGCGGGGGTAGCGTACAGGGCATAAGCGTAACCGTTCAGCGGTGTGAAACCGGTGACGAGGCTTGATCCGTTGTATCGAACAACTCCGGTGCCATAAGCGCCGTTGAATGGTCCTGCTACATAAATATAGTTGCCAAAGACCGCCAATGAGGTAGCTTCAGCGCCGGAGAGACCATTCGCACCGAGCTTGGTCCATGTGTTGCCGGCATCCAAGCGGGCAAACATACCCATTTGCGTACTTCCCGCTAAGTAAAGGTTACCGTTGAACTTGGAGATGGCGTTGACATATCCGCCTGGATTACCCATGTTGACCCAGCCTGATGCAGAATACTTCGCGATGTAAGTGGCCGGTCCGGAATTGCCGAAGCTACCTCCAATGTAAAGATCCGTTCCGTCGCTGTAAATCGCTTTTTTAATGATCGGGGGACCACCGAGAACCGGCTCCCACACGTTGGTGCTGGTGTTAAGGGTGGCGATAAAA
>CAYWDY010000314.1:1711-2463 GCA_964455985.1 uncultured Flavobacteriales bacterium | reverse complement strand
TTACCACCGGCATAGAGCTTCCCGGCGTGAACCGTCAGGGCGAATACATCGGCGTTCAAGCCGTTGCCTGCGGTGGACCACGTTTGTGTATTTTCATCGAAAACAGCCACGTGGCTGCTGCTACCAATGGTGAAAGCACCGCCGGCATAAATCTTATTGTTATAGACAGCGATGGCTTTGACTTGTCCGTTCAAGCCGGATCCCAAGGGCTGCCAGGATTGGGCTAAAGCGCCAAAAGTCAGGCAAGCAAATAAGGAAAATAGGGTAAGGGTTAATCTCATGAGTGATTGATTTTTAATTCGGTACAAAGATACGGGAAGAAAGCATACGGGCCGAAACTATTCTTTCCGGTAGATGAAATTGAGTGCACTGCACCGGGTCAAGTCAGAACTTAACCGGAAATAACGGTCATTCTTGCCGTCAAAAAACTGAATTACCGCAGTATTCGGCGGTTTCTTCCCCAGATTGTTGGCAAACATGACCAGGTAATTGTTTTGGTTTTCCCGAAATGACAACTGAACAGGTTTTCGAGCTTTTGTCACTCCATAATGATCCAAAATCCACTCGTCGTTGAAATACAACGACATCGTGTCTCCATCGATGGTGGAATTGTCAAACACAAAAATGGTGACGTCTTTCTTGGTCACCGTGATGGTTCCTGCTTGAACGACCTGCCGCCCGCCGATTTGCTCGGGCGTGTTGTCCGCCTTCTTACTGACTTCAGGAACGGTAGTGTCGCTTACGGACTTATT
>CAYWDY010000314.1:0-1701 GCA_964455985.1 uncultured Flavobacteriales bacterium | reverse complement strand
AAACACCACGGTGTTTGAAGTTGATGATGTATCGGTAATACGGACTTCCGGTTCAAGCATTGGATTATACGCGGAGTCAACAGCAAGGATTGGTGCCGGTTGAATGTCGGGAAGTTGTTGCATGTAACGGGCATCCCGCCAAATACGCACGGTTCCGTCTTTACTGCCCGTGAACAGCGTTCCGTCGTTCTTGCCAAAGGCTACTCCGGTAACCAATCCTTTGTGTCCGAAGAGTTCTTGTATGACTTCTTTCCGCTCCGGATCGATGACCCGAGCCCACTGCCCGACATTACCGGCTACCATGCGGGAGCCGTCATGACTGAATACTACATCGCCGGGCATACCAGCTCTGAACGTGTTGGCCGGTTTGGCCACCAACTGTCCCAAGCGGAACTCCCAAAAGGAAATGAAACCATCGTTGCTCCAAGTAAACAGCACGCTGTCATTGATGAAACAAATCCGTTCGACATAGGATGGGCCTAACTGGAATTCCTGGCGCAATTGGTCGTTGCGTGTATTCAAAACCTTGAGGTAATTGCCGGTGGCATAGACCAATGACCCGCGGTCGGGAGCAATGGCAGCATCCCGGATGGAATCTTTTTCTTCCCGGATAAGCAGAACACGTTGCGTCAGGTCGGATCGCGTCTTGTACAACCGCTTTCCGCTGTTGAAGTAGATGAATCCGTCTGCAATCGAAAACAAGGCAAAACGCAGCCCGGCATAATCGGGTGAATAAAGACTCTGAACAATCGCGTCTTTCTTGAAATCAAAAATCTTGATTTCTCCGTCCCTGGAAGAACTGATGAGAAGCCTTCCGTTGGAATTGAATGTCAGATGATCTATGGCTGACCCGTGGGCCTTGATTTTCCGGAAGAGCTGTCCACTGAAGGCGTCTCTGAAATAGAGTCGATCGTTTTCATCTCCATGGATGATCAGCTTATGCGCCGGATCGATGGTCATGCAGGTGATCGGACCATCACTGTCTGTCATCGTCGCAGCCAGCTTGTATCCATCGGAGGAAGCGGCATGAACCGATAAGGATCCGGCGGAGAGCAGGATCACAAAAGTCAAAAACAAGGAATGGATACGGTACAAGGACGGAGATGATCGTTCTATCAAAAATAGGGTAGACGGAGTCACCCCGGCAGGATAATCCGACTTTTAATTACACGCAGCTGTTGATATCCTGGTCAGGATTCTCAGCCTCGGGTCATCCAGCTGTAACCCGTCCAGGCCAACAGAATTCCGCCTGCGTTGCTGATCAGTAAATATCCCATCGCCCAAAGTCCCCGACCATCCCGGATCAGTTGCAGCGACTCTAAGCCAAAGGAGGAAAAGGTCGTGAATCCTCCCAGGAGTCCGGTGAAGAGAAGCAACTTAAGATTCTCGTCGAAGGAACGCGTCATATTCATTCCGGCCAGGATGCCGATGATCAGGCAGTCGACCAAATTGACGGTTAGCGTGCCGAACGGGAACGGGCTGCCCATCGATCGCTGGGTGTAGGTAGAGATCAGGTAGCGCAATAGGGTTCCAACGGCGCCCCCTGCCATCAGCAGAATGATCTTGTTCATGCCAGACGCGCCGGAGCTTATTTTCCGTTGCCGAATTTATAGCCCAAGCCGAAGCCGATGACCTGGCGGTACTGCGTTTTCTTCAGGACATCATCGTCACATACCACTTGAACGATGATGCTGGCGGTGA
>CAYWDY010000313.1:0-3032 GCA_964455985.1 uncultured Flavobacteriales bacterium | reverse complement strand
TTGGTGCAAACCTTGCATTGAAGAACTCAATGCCATTCACGAAAATTACGCCGACTGGCAAAAAGAAACCGGTGTCAAAGTCGTGGCTGTTGCGTTGGATGACTCCCGAACCATGAATAGAGTAGGGCCATTTGTCCAGGGCCGTGCATGGGATTATGAAGTTTACATCGATCCGAACGCTGACCTCAAGCGCGCCATGAACGTCAATATGCCGCCTCATACCTTTGTATTGAACGGCAAAGGCGAAATCGTATGGCAACATGTCGGCTATGCAGAGGGCAACGAACTGGAGCTGTACGAAATCATTCAAAAAGTCGCCAAAGGCGAGCCGGTGAGCGAATCCAAATAATCCCAGAATCTTGTCGCCTGTGAAACGAATCCTTCTGCTTTCTACCATGGCCCTTGCGGCCTCCAGCTTTCTATCCGCCCAATCCCTTTCTGATATTCCCATACACGGCAATACGCAGTTGGATGCGCAGTATTACCGTCCGGATTCCATCATTGGCGCTCCTGAGGTTCCGGAGCAGATGCTGTTCAACGGGTTCACCAACTTGGTGTATGAAAAAGAACATTTTTCTGCGGGCTTGCGCTACGAAGCTTACCTAAATCCAATCCTCGGATACGACAAGCGATATGCCGGATACGGAATTCCCTTCCGCTATTTCACCTACCGCAATAAAAGTCTTGAAGTGACCGCCGGTAACTTCTACGAACAGTTCGGTATGGGTTTGACCCTGCGTGCCTATAACGAATGGGGTTTGGGTTTTGATAACAATATTGACGGATTCCGCGTGGTGTATCGTCCGATGCAGGGCATCGCGCTTAAAGGACTCATCGGTAAGCAACGGAATTTCTGGTCCGAAGGAGACGGAATCGTACGCGGTGCTGATGCGGAGTTCAACATGAACGAGATTTTCGCCTCGGAAACTCCCCGTAAATCGCAATGGATCTTAGGCGGCAGCTTCGTCAGTAAATTCCAAACCGATGAGGACCCGGATTACATCCTTCCTCAGAACGTTGCCACCGGCGGAGGACGTATCTCTTTCGCCCGAGGCGGTTTCACAGCCTATACCGAATATGCTTACAAGTCAGGCGATCCGTCAGCCACCAACGATTTTATTTTCAAAGACGGTCAGGCCCTCTTTGCCAACTTCAACTATACGCGCAAAGGTCTTGGGGTAACGGCCAGCACCAAGTGGCTTGATAACATGTCTTTCCGGAGCGATCGCTATGCATCGGTCAACAGCCTGCTCATCGATTACCTTCCCGCCATCACGAAGAACCATACGTACCTGCTCGCTGCCTACTATCCGTATGCCACGCAGCTGAACGGAGAATTCGGCGCTCAGGCGGAAGTGTTCTTCCATCTCCCCAAAGAAAAATCATGGGCCGGTCCGTACGGCACCGATGTCACCATCAACTTCTCGAGGACGCAATCCATCAAAAAGGATCCGATAACCACAGGCGTCGATACGGCCCTCGGCTACACTGCGCCATTCTTCGGTATCGGCTCGGATATCTACTACCAGGATTTCAATCTCACCATCGATCGTAAACTTAACAAGAACACACGCGCCATCCTGATGTATATGAATCAGGATTACAACAAGGACCAGGTAGAAGGTCGTATCGGATTCGGCCATGTGTATGCTAACATCTTCGTGCTCGATGTACATCATAAGCTAACGCCTAAGAAATCCATTCGGGGTGAAGCGCAGATGCTGTTGACTTCTCAGGATATGGGAAGTTGGGCGCTGTTGTTGGCGGAGTACTCCGTATCCCCTCATTGGTTTTTTGCAGCCTTCGATCAATACAACTACGGAAATCCGGTAGAGGAAAAACGGATTCATTACTACACCGGACAATTCGGTTTCACCCAAGGGGCTAACCGCGTCACACTCGGCTATGGCCGTCAGCGTGCAGGTATATTATGCGTTGGAGGCGTCTGCCGGCAGGTGCCTTCCGCCAACGGTTTCACCTTGTCTGTCACTTCCAGTTTCTAATACCAATCCCGATGAACAACTCTCACCTCCTGCTGGTCGCCCTTGCTTTCTCCACCCTTGTTTCATGCGACAAGGTGGAGCCTCCTTATGTGGAAGGCAGTACGCAAGGCATATCCTATATAGGAACGGAAGCGGCTATCATTTTCGGTGATACGTTGGCCTTCACACCGACGGTGGATGTGCCCATTAAAAAAGTTTTAGTGGAGGATTATACCGGTCATACATGCGGAAATTGCCCGGCAGCCGGAATCTATCTGAACCAGACGTTACAACCGCTTTATCCGGATCAAGTCATCGCTATCTCTGTACATGCCGGCACTTTCGCGGCTCCGACCTCTTCCTTGCCTAACCAACCTGCGAATTCTTTTCAAACGGATTTCCGCACCCCGGTCGGTGATGCGTGGAACACCAAGTTCAGTGTTTCCTTCAACCCATGCGGGATGGTGGATCGTATGGGCTATCCTACCAGCAGGCACCTGCTCTTGTATCCATCTTGGCGCTCCGCCGTTGATGATCAACGTGTGCTGACGCCTGAATTTCGGTTGCGAATCAAGACAACTTTTGATGCGGCGACGTCTGAGGCCCATGTAGCTGTTCAGGCAGAGAATTTGGTAGCTTTGGGTGAGGACGTGCGATTGCAAGTCGTGCTCACCGAAGACAGCGTGATCGACTGGCAGGAGTGGTACAATCACACGCCGGAATACGAGCCTTCCTACTTGCACCGTCACGTATTGCGTACATCGCTGAACAGCGATTTCGGCGAGACCATCTATTCCGGAACGGTACCGGTCAGCAGCCAGGCCATCCGCGGCTACGCGTTGAATCTGGCCTCCGGTTGGAATCCCGAGCATTGTCATGTTGTGGCGTTCCTGTATAACGTCAATACCGAAGAGATTCTTCAAGTGGAAGAAGCCTCCATAGGAGAGTAATCCGTTTTAAAGCAGTACTAGTCTCATGGGAAAACAGCCCAGTCAATTCACCTTCTGTCTCATATCAGATGATGGAAAAGGTGCATTCGGAAAGTATGTT
>CAYWDY010000312.1:349-3033 GCA_964455985.1 uncultured Flavobacteriales bacterium | reverse complement strand
CTGGCCCAACGTACCCTCTCCTTTGTTGATGCGATCCATGAGAACGGACGTGTTCTCCAAAGTCTGGCTGGCGTGTTGAAGCGTAGCTGCCAGATTGGCCTTGGCCAGGGTATCGGAAATCGCAGCAAAGTTCTCTATGGCCGTGGAAAGATTCCGGTTGTTGTTCTTCAGGTTGGTGGTAATGGATTCGAGGTTATCGAACAAGGTTCCCAGCTTACCGGACCGGGCCAGCTCCTTGTCCATGGTCGCTGTGATGCGGGAGATCGAAAGCAAGGAGGATTGAATGCTTTCAAAAGAGCGCTGCAGTCCTTCCTTGGAAGACTCATTAAAAACACCGCGTACAATCAGCAGCACGGAGTCCATGGAAGCCAAAATACTTTCGGCACGTTGACGGATTGGCTCTACTTGGGCATTGACCTCTTGAGTCAAACTCTTCTGAATGGAGGATAGGAGCGTGTCACCATCCTGCAGCAGCTCCGGACTGTCCCCGAAATTAAGACGAATGGCTTTGGTACCTAACAGATCCGTACTGAAAATCTCCGCTACGGAATTCTTGGGAACATCGGCGCGGCTACTCAGGTGCATGGCTACCAGGATGCGGCCGGAATGATCCGGAAGCAAACTGAGTTTGGTGACCGAACCCACTTTCAGGCCGTTCACGGAGACCAGGTTCGAGGCCGACAAGCCATCCACCCTATCATAGACTGCGTAAACTGTTTTTTGACTGGTAAAGAAGTCTCTGCCTTTGAGGAAGTTCATGCCCCACACAAACAAAACAATGCCCGATGTGACGATGAACCCTATTTTTACTTCTTTCGATAGTGCCATAATGGATGCTGATCCCCTGTCTTTCCTGAATTAACCGGTTAAAAGTAGTGTTTTTTTACCTTGATGGAGTCTGATTCAAAGCGGCTCTGGCTTCCGATACAGGAATCCTTTCTTTATTCCGGAAAGCCACCACAAAAGCATCCTTGAACCCTTTTTCCCGTAGTTCGCTCTGCGCACGAACTGCATCGTCCATTGAAGTGAAATGACCGTAACAGTACCGGTAGCTCTCCCCTTTTTTATCTTCAACGATATCTTTCAACCCTTTGAAACGCTCGCTTCCGGGTGACAACTTTTTCGTCGACGTGATGAACTGTATACTCAAAAAAACTTCGGGTGAAGCCGCAGTCTCGCCTTTCTGATCTTCAATCGTCTTATCGGAAGTGGCCTCCGACTTTACCTCTTCGGGTTCTTCTATTTCAGGAACAGGCTTGGCGAGGGTCTCACCATCCAGCTGACGTTTATAGGAGCGGAAGGCACGGTAGATACCACCCGCCATCTCCTGCTGGCCCTTTACGGATCCCAAATAGCGTTCTTCGGTGGGGTTTGAAAGGAATCCTGTTTCAATCAACACGCTCGGCATCGCTGTTTTGTAAAGCACCCAGAAACCGGCCTGCTTGACCCCTCGCTTCGTACGGCCTTTCTTACCCAGTTCCTCCTGAACCAACGAGGCGATCTGGAGGCTCTGATCCATGAACGTATTCTGGTACAGCGTAAAAATGATATCCGCTTCACTGCTGTTGGGATTGAATCCGTCATACTGCTTCACGTAATCCTTTTCCATCAGCATCACGTTGTTCTCCCGTTTAGCGATCTCCAAGTTTGCTTCCGTCTTGTGCAATCCCATGATCCAGGACTCGACACCCACGATATCCTCGTTACAAGTCTCTTTTCGCTTTTTCTTGTCCATGAAACACGCAGAATTGCAATGAACACAGATGAACAAGTCCGCATGGCTGCTGTTGGCGATATCCGCCCGCTCGTGGAGCTCCAGAAAAACATCCGACTTGCGGGTGTAAACCACCCTCACATCAGGAAAATTATCTTCAATCAGTTTTCCCAACTTCAGGGATATTCCCAACGCTACGTCTTTCTCCTTGACGCCGTTCACTCCCAGGCAACCGGAGTCGTGACCACCATGTCCGGCGTCAATGACCACGGTAGTGACCGCTGACTTGGCCTGTACAGCCAGTGCCATGAGCACCTGCAGCAGGACAAGCATCCACAACGACACGCGACAAAGTCGCTTAATTTTGATTAGTTTTGACACGTCAACCTTGAAAATCAATCCGGATTTGCACCTGCAATTTCCCAAAATAAACGCGATACGGCTGTTTTTAGTGTTGACCCTTTTTCAACATTACCGTGTTGAGTCACACCCTTGGGTGACTGAAGCGGATTCGGTCATTGCCAAGCCCGCTTCCCTGCTTCCGGCTCAGGTGCATTACCAGGCTCATGACTCGACGGTAATCAAGGCCGATTCGCAGGTGGTTTACCTCTATGGAAAGGCTACGGTCACCTATCAGGACCTTCAGCTGACTGCCGATTTCATCCGTATAGACATGAATGCCAAGGAGGTGGAAGCCAGCGGCTGGCCTGACTCGACCGGTCGAATTCAAGGCGCACCTGAGTTCTCTCAAGGGGATCAGGACTTCAAGGCGACCTCGATGCGGTATAATTTCGAAACCAAAAAAGGGAAGATCAATTACGTGATCACTTCCGAAGGAGAAGGCTATATCCATGGAAATACAGTCAAAAAAGACGCCGAGAACAACTTCTTCATCCGAAACGGGCTCTACACCACGTGCAATCTTTATACACCGCCCTGCTCGATTTCATCCAACACTCGCAAGGTGATC
>CAYWDY010000312.1:0-339 GCA_964455985.1 uncultured Flavobacteriales bacterium | reverse complement strand
TGATCAAGAATGACAAGATCGTCACCGGACCGGCTTTTCTATCCATTGAAGACCTGCCTACTCCACTCGCCATTCCCTTCGGGTTCTTTCCCAACAAAAAAGGGAGAAGCTCAGGCATCGTTTTTCCCGGATTCGGTGAATCGGCTGAGCGAGGTTTTTATTTCCAACGGCTGGGGTATTACCTGGGCCTGAGCGATTACTTCAACCTCATGCTCACGACGGATGTTTACACCAAAGGAAGTTACACGCTTGACCTGAGTTCAGTGTATCGGGAGCGGTACCGGTATTCGGGAAATTTCAGGGCCAGTTATGCTTACACTGTCCGCGGAGAAAAAGGGC